>JAYFQJ010000075.1:0-6425 GCA_034927165.1 Oscillospiraceae bacterium | reverse complement strand
ACAAAGAGCACCTGTGCGAGCGCGCGCACGCTGTCCGGGTCGTCGCCCGACAGCGACAGCTTGTAATAGGTCTGCTTATCGGAGCCGGTGTTGCGAGAGGTGCCGGCGTTGATGTGCTCGGTGAGGATCGCAATGTCCTTTTGGCCGTACTGCCACAGGCGGTCGGCGGCGTTGAAGCCGGCCGCGCCCGTGCCGATGACCGCGGTGTTCAAAAAGATCAGCCGGACGTTATGTCCGCCGATGCGCACCGTCGTTTCTCGCATAAAAGCGCTCCTTTCAATTACAGGCGTTTGATGTGGAAGCCGCCGTCGATGTCGACGTAGTTGCCGGTCGTGTAGAGGAACTTGTCGGAGCAAAAGGCGCTCACGGCGCCGGCGATATCCTCCGGCTGCCCCCAGCGGGCGATCGGGAACACGCCGTCGGCAAACATTTTATCATATTTTTCCTGAACGACCGCGGTCATGTCCGTCGCAATAACGCCCGGGCGCACCTCGTTGACGATGATGCCCTCTTTGGCAAGGCGATCCGCATACAGCGTCGTGAGCATGGAGACGCCCGCTTTGGAGATGCAGTATTCCCCGCGCCCGATGGAGCTGACCTCCGCCGAGCAGGAGGACACGTTGACGATGGTCCCGCGCTTTTTACCCTCCATCGGCTGAGAGATCATCTGCTTCGCGATGCGCTGCGTGAAGAACATGGTCCCCTTTGTGTTGATGCCGATGACGCGGTCAAAGCTCTCCTCGGTCATCTCCAGCAGGTCGTTGCGCACCTTCGGCGCGACGCCCGCGTTATTGACGAGCACATGAATGCCCCCGAATTTCGCGACCGCCTCGCGGACGACCTTCTCGCGGTCTTCCGCGTCACAGATATTGCCCCGGATATAGAGATAGTCGATCCCCTTGTCTTCCAGCTGCTTAAAGTTGTCGGCATAATCCTCCTGCTTGTTCATGTCGACGATGACGATGTTGAACCCGTCCTCGCCGAGCTGACGCGCGATGGCAAAGCCGATGCCGCGGCTGCCGCCGGTGACGACCGCTGTTTTTTTCATGATATATCCTCCGTAAAAATAAAAAATAATCAGTCTTCAGGGTGCAGAACGACCTTCACCGCGCCGCTTTCGCGGTCAAGGCAGGTCTCGAGCGCCGTTTGCAGCTGCTCGAGCGCATAGGTGTGGGTGATGAGGCGCTGGAGGTCGATATGCTCGCTCGCTTGCAGCGCGACGAGAAAATCAAAGCAGTACCCCTGCGCGCCCTGCACACGGATCTCGTGCGTGATGAAGCGGGTCGCCGGGATCGTGATGTTCGGCTGCTCAAAGATACCGACTATGGTCGCGAGGCCGTTCTTTTTGAGCGCCAGCATCGTCTGCACAAAGGTCTGCTCCCGCCCGACACACTCAAAGCTCTTATCGACGCCTTTTCCGCCCGTCGCGTCCAGCGCCGCTTGCGCAATATCCTGCGCGGGCGCAAGCACCGTGTGTGTCGCGCCGAATTCTCTCGCGATCGCCAGGCGCTGTTCAGACGCGTCGCTCACAAGGATCTGCGCTGCGCCGCTCAGCCGGCAAAGCGCCGTGACGAGCAGGCCGATGGCGCCCGCGCCGACGATCGCGACGCGCTCGCCGAGCTTTATGTCCGCGCGCCGCACCGCGTGCGTCGCGACGGACAGCGGCTCGATGAGACTGCCCTCGTCAAAGGACAGCCGGTCGGGCAGCCGGTAGACATACGGCTCTTTTATGACGATATAGTCCGCCATCGCGCCGTCCCCGTTGCGGTAGGTAAAGCTGATGTGCTCGCAGAAGCTGTACTCTCCGCGGCGGCACGCGTCGCACTTGCCGCACACGATGCACGGCTCGACGGTCACGCGATCGCCCCGCTTGAGCTTTGTAACACCGCCGCCGAGCACTTCGACCGTGCCGCTCATCTCATGGCCGATCGTCACGGGAAGCGAAACGGCGGGGTGCTTTCCCTTGAAAATATGCAGATCACTGCCGCAGATGGCGCTCGCCTTGATCTTAATAAGAACCTCGTCTTCCGCGAGTGCGCGCACGTCGCGCTCGATAAAGTCGACCTTGTACGGCTCGCAAACGCGTCCGAGCCTATTTTTCAGCGGCATTCTCTCTCGCCTCCGTCTCGGCGCGGCACGCCTTGTAGATCGGCGCGTAAATCGCGCTGTCGCGGATGACGCAGCCGGTGCGGCCGTGGTCGCGCATGATCTGGGTACACTTGCTGCAGGTGATGCAGCATTTTTTCGGCTCCATCGCGCCGTTCACCATGATGTCGTGCGGCGCGTCCGGATACGCGAAGCTCGAGCGGCCGAGTCCCATAAAACTGCAGGAGCGGTCGGCGAGGTTTGCAGCGCCCGAGTACGGGATAAACTGCCGCAGCCATGTGTAGCCATTTCCGACGACGGGGATATCCCCCGCCTCCTTTTGGATTTGTCGGGTAAAGGAGAACAGCCGCGCGATGCTCTCGAGCGGGTGCTCGTTCGGCGTGGGGATGCCGAGACTCGACGTGTCGAACGGCCGCGTTACCTGCGGGTTCAGGTAGTACGGGTTGCCGCCGGAATTGGACAGCAGATTCACGCCGAGCTCCTTGAGCATGCGCACGAGCGCCATCGGCTCGGTCGGGTCGAATTTCATATAGTCGTCCTTATCCACGCCGAAGCCATAAGGATACGGATGCGCGTCGAAGACGTTGAAGCGGCACGCGAGGATAAAGTCGTCGCCGACGGCTTTGCGCACGGCGGTCATCGCCTCGCGCAGCAGCCGCGTGCGGTTCTCAAAGCTGCCGCCGTAGCGCCCTTCGCGCGTGTGGCTCGCGAGCAGCTCGCTCATCAGATACCGGTGACAGGATTTGATGTCGACGCCGTCATAGCCCGCCTCTTTTGCGAGCACGGCGGAATCCACATAGCGCTGCACAAGACTGTCGAGATATTCGTCCGTCGCGACCGCCTCGTCACCCTTGAGCCCGACGCGCGGGTCGAGCAGCGGGTCATGCTGCGGGATAATGGGCGCGGGCGTGTGCCCCACCGGGCGCGCGTAGCGGCCGGAATGGGTCAGCTGCAGCACGTTGACCGTCGTGTGTCCGTACTTTTCCTTTGCCGCCCGCTTCGTATCGGCGAGCAGCGCGGCAAACTGCTTGACATTATCCTTATTGAGCCACATCTGCAGCTCGTTCGCCCTGCCCTCCTCGGCGATGGCGCACGCCTCCCACCAAATGAGACCGTAACCGCCCTCGGCGAGACGATGATACCGCCGGCTGACAAGCTCGCTCGGCGAACCGTCGCGGTTGCTGTCGCAGCCCTCCATCGGCAAAAAGGCAAAGGCGTTCGGTGCAACGCGGCTGCCGACCTTCACCGGTTTTTTAAAAACCGAAAAATCATCCGACAATCGGATATCCACGTCGAGCTCCGCGATCTTTGCTTTCAACTGTTCAAGCGTCGTAAAATTGAATTTTTCGTGGTTGGCCATTCTTCTGTATCTCCGTTTCAAAAATTAAGCGTTCATCGGGTGGATTTGCGTATGATCAGCTCCGTATCCATCAAGTTGACGCGCGGCCGATAGGGCTTTCCCGCTTCTTTTGCCTCGATCTGGCACAGCAGCTTTTTCATGGCGAGCGCGCCCATCTGATAAAAGGGCTGGGATACGGTCGTCAGCGGCGGCTCGAGCATGGCGCTGAGCTCGATGTTGTCGAAGCCCAGCACCGACACGTCCTGCGGCACGCGCAGCCCCACGTCCCGGATGGCCCGCAGCGCGATGATCGCCTTGGGATCGTTGGTCGCGAACAGCGCGTCGGGCGCGGGTCCGAACGAAAACAGCGTCTGTACTTTAAAATAGAGATCGTCCGCTGCGCCGGAATCGTGCAGCACCAGCGCTTCGTCAAATGCCAGACCGTTGTCCGTGAGCGCCTGACGATATCCGCGAAAGCGATCCTTGTAAATATTCAGCTCTCCGCTGCCCAGTGCTACCGCGATGCGTTTATGACCGCGCTTTATGAGATAATCGACCGCGCCGCGCGCCGCGCCGAAGTTGTCGACGGCGACCGCGTCGAAGCCGTCGTCCCCGTAGTAGCGCGACGTGAGCACGATCGGAAAGCCCTCGTCCCGCAGCTTGCGGATGTGGTCGGAGCCGGGCTTCATGGTGCTGACGATCACCCCGTCCACCCACTGCGCGCGCAGCTTTGCAAGATACTCCTTCTCGATGCGCTCGTCCTCGTCTGTGTTGCACAGGATGACCGTGACGCCGCAGCGGCGCGCCTCGTCCTCCACGCCGGATGCGATCTCGGGGAAAATGTGGTTGCGGATGCTCGGCAGCAGCAGCGCGATGGTATTCGTCCGGCCCATCTTCAGGCTCTTGGCTATGACGTTCGGGGAATAATTGAGCTCCGCGGCCGCCTGCCGGATGCGCTCGCGCGTTTCGTCGGAAACGCACGCCTTATCGCTCAGCGCGCGGGAGACCGTGCTCGCCGAGACGCCCGCGAGCCGTGCGACGTCCTTTATGTTATTCATGCCTGTCGTCCCAGAACACAGTAGCGCCGCGGTGTGCCGAGGTGGTATTGCGCCGGTACAGCTCCAGCCATCCGCGCGCATCCTTGACGATGGGCTTCCAGTCTTTTCTGCGCTGTGCAAATTCCTCGTCGCTGACCTCGGCGCGCAGCGTGCGCGCTTCGATGTCGACGGTGATCACGTCGCCGTCACGCAGCAGCGCGATGTTGCCCCCCTCATAGGCCTCGGGGCTGACGTGGCCGATCGCAAGGCCGCCCGTCGCGCCGGAAAAACGCCCATCGGAAATAAGGGCGATCTCCGCGCCTAAACCCTTGCCGAGCACGGCCGCCATAAATGTCTCCATGTGCGGCATACCGGGCGCGCCCTTGGGACCCTCATAACGGATCACGACGACGTCGCCGGCGACGATCCTGTCCTCGAGAATGGCGTGCCAAGCGTCGTCCTGCGACTCGTATATTTTAGCCTTGCCGGTGAACTTCCGCGCGGCGGGATCGACGGCGCTGAACTTTACAATAGCGCTGTCGGTGCCGATGTTGCCGTGCAGCACCGCGAGGCCGCCTTCCTTATTGATCGGCGCGGCACAGGTGTGGATGACGTCGGTATCCCTGTTCTCCGAAAGCGCGATCTTATCCGCGATCGTGCCGAACATTCCCTTCGCGCCCGTGTCGATGCAGCCCGCCTTCGCGAGCTCTCCCAACACCGCGCCGAGACCGCCCGCCGCAGAAAATTCCTCCATCGTGTAGGTCGGATGGTTCGGATAGATAGCGCTGATGCACGGCACCTGGCCGCTGATGCGGTCAAAGTCCTCAGGCATGATATCAAAGCCCGCCTGCCGCGCCATCGCGGGGATGTGCAAAAGACTGTTCGTCGAGCCGCCCGTTGCCATCATATAGCGCACGGCGTTTTCAAAGCTGCCTTTCGTGAGCACGTCGAGCGGGCGCACCTCGTCGCGCACAAGCTCTGCGATGCGCCGTCCCGCCGCCCTTGCCATAGCGTGCCACGCGGGCGTCTGGCTGCGCACGCTCGCGTTCCCATGCGGCGAAAAGCCGAGGATCTCAGCGGTCGCGCACATGGTGTTCGCCGTGCCCATAAACGGGCAGGCGCCCGGCGTCGGACAGACGTTGCGCACGATCTCCTTATATTCCTCACGGGGCATATCCCCCTCCACATAGGCGGCGTACGCCTGCTTGCAGTGGGTCAGCGTCAGCATCTTTCCGTTGTGATGTCCTGCCGCCATAAAGCCGCCCGTAAACATTACAGACGGTATGTTCACCCTCAGCGCGCCCATGAGCATACCCGGTACGATCTTGTCGCAGGTCGACAGCAGCACCATGCCCTCGAGCATATTCAGCTCCGCGAGCGTTTCTACCTCGCTCGACACAAGATCGCGCGTCGGCAGCGTATAACGGTCGCCGGGCGTATTGCTGCAGATACCGTCGCAGACGCCCAGCGCCGGCAGCACAAGACCCAGCGCGCCCGCCTCGTAGATCTCCTGCTTGATCTCCGCGACCACGTCGCTGAACGGGAAATGGCCGGGATTCATCTCGTTCCAGCCGTTAACAATGCCGATCACCGGCCGCTTTGCATCCGCCTCGCTGACGCCCATCGCATACAGCAGCGCATTTCTGTGGTCCAGCGATTCCTCGTTCCATTCTCTGATCATGGCTATCCTCCGAGTGCAATCGTTTGTATGCACTTTATATTTTCTTCTTGAATTATATCCTTGTATAATGTATTATGTCAATATGCGGCGATTATTTTTGCATATTTTGTTTAGATTGCAGTGAAATCGTTGTCATTTAGTCTGAAAAAACAACCAATACGCACGGCATCGGCTGTATTCACTCATTCCGGCTCCTTCATTTCTCCTGTCAGCAGCTTGACGCGCACAGAAACAACGAGATAAAATATCCATCCCGCCTCCA
>JAYFQJ010000056.1:0-59221 GCA_034927165.1 Oscillospiraceae bacterium | reverse complement strand
AAACGCGTGAGCTGATCGCCGACGAGATCAGCAGCGACAGTATTATGGCCGCGATCGCCCAGAGCGACAAGCGGGGAACGGAGGCTGACCTATGCCAGTAAAAACCGAAGCCGGCGCGCAAAACCAAATGACATTTCGCGAGGTAATGGTGGAATACGGCTCCGTGATCGTTTTCGGGGCTCTGCTGTTGTTCAATATCATCGTGACGCCCAACTTCCTGTCGCTGAGCACGATCCTGCTGATCGTCAAGCAATCCACCTCGCTGCTGTTCGTCGCGGTCGGTATGACGATCGTGATCTCCGCCGGCGGCACGGACATTTCCGCCGGCTCCATGATGGCGCTCAGCGGCATCATCGTGGCGCTCGGCCTGCGCAGCGGGGGCAACTTCTACGTCTATGTGCTGATCTCGCTCGCGGTGTGCGCGTGCATCGGCGCGTTCAACGGCGTTCTGATCGCCAAAACAGGGGTCCAGCCGATCATTTTGACGCTGGTCATGCAGATCGCCATCCGCGGTCTTGCGGTGCTCATCGCAAATTCCAAGGTCTACTCCCTGTCCAAGTATCCCATCATCGCCTTCCTCGGGCTCAAGCGGTTCGCAGACGTGGTGCCGGTGCAGGCGATCTTCTTTGTCCTTGTCGCTGCGCTCGGCCTGTTTCTTGTCCGCAAGACCGTCTTCGGAAAATATGTCGAGGGCATCGGCGGCAATGCGCGCGCCGCGCGCCTCGCGGGCGTCCGCACGACGATGGTGATCATCTCGGTCTACGTGGCCTCGACGCTCTTCGCCGGCTGTGCTGGCATCCTCGAGATGGCGCGCAACGGCGCGCTGGATCCCAACGAGCTCGGCAAGCTGTTCGAGCTTGACGCCATCGCCGCCGTCGCGATCGGCGGGACCTCCATGAAGGGCGGCAAGGCGCGGATGCTCGGCTCCATCATGGGATGCGTCATCATGACGATGATAGGAACGACCGTCAACATGAACGGTGTTCCCTTCGCAGTGTCGAATCTGATCAAAGCCGCGATCATCATCGGTTCCCTGATGATCCAGCGTGAAAAGAACACGTAAGGGAGGGTGAGAGAAATGCGCAGCAAAAGTAAGTTAAAGGCAGACGTTCTGTCCTTTGTGGAAAACAATACGGCGATCCTTGCCGTGCTGCTGCTGATGGCCTTCGGCACAGCGTCCTACGGCATGACGTTTCTGAGCTACAAATCCAATCTGATCAATGTTTTGCGCACCGCCTCCATGGTCGGTATCATGGGAGTCGGCGTGAATATGTGCTTCTTTATCGGCGCGCGCGACCTTTCCGTCGCGGCAAACGCAGCCATGACCAGTATGTTCGTCGCTATTTTCAGCAAATACGGTTTTTGGCCGAGCATCATCATCGGCCTGCTCGCGGGCGGCTGTGTGGGCTTTTTGAACGGTCTGGTCATCGCAAAGTTCAAGGTGCAGCCCTTTATCGCGACGCTCGGCATGCAGCTCGCCGCGCGCGGGGTCGCGCTGCTGCTGAACAACGAGCTTTCCATCACGATCGACTCGAGCGCCACTGTGCTCAAGACGATCGGCAATGGAAACCTCGGCGGCGTCCTGCCCTATTCGGCGCTGATCTTTATCGTGCTCATTCTCATATTCTCCGTCGTCATGAAGTACACCGCCTTCGGGCGCGCCGTCTATGCCGTCGGCGGGAATGAAGAAGCGGCGGAAATGATGGGAATCCGCGTGGATCGGATCAAGATCGCGATCTTTACGATCAGCGGCCTCATGGCGGGAATCTGCGGCGCGGTGCTGTGCGGCCACATCAACGCCGGGCAGCCGACGGCCTGCGAGGGCTGGGAAATGACCATCATGGCGGCGGTCGTTATCGGCGGAACGAAGGTGCGCGGCGGCACGGGCAAGATCTACGGCGTCTTTTTCGGCGTGCTGTTTATGCAGTTTATAACGAACCTCATCAACCTGAACGGACACCTGAGCGTCTACTGGAAGGACATCACGACGGGCGTCATCCTTTTGATCGCCGTTCTGGTGCAGGTATATTCCGACTATCGGAATGAAAAGATCAAAAACCGCCGGCTCATTGAAGAAAAGGCGGGAACCGCCACGGCGTGACAAATTTCTTGCGGAGACAACAAAATAATGGTATAACAATCTCATACTGCCTATAAATTGTTGTCCTGTGCAGGTATCCTGGAAAGAGAGATTGATGCGGTGGAAATTCCGGAAAAGAAGAAAAAGGAAAAAGCAAACAAATATGTCAAGCGCGTGCTGTACGACAATATCGTTTCCCTTCAGCTGGAGCCGGGCGCTCAGCTGGAGGAGGCGGAGCTGTGTGCAAAGCTCAAGGTGAGCCGCACGCCGATCCGGGAGGCGATGCTGGAGCTCGCGCAGCTGCGGCTGGTCAATATTTATCCGCAGAAGGGCACCTACGTTTCGCTGCTCAACTGCTCTCTCATCGAGCAGGGACAGTATCTGCGCATGACGCTGGAGCCGAATCTCGCCGCGATGGCCTGCGAGAACAAAAGCGAATCGTTCCTGCAAAAGCAGAGAGAGAATATCGTTTTGCTCGAATACTACCGCGGAAAGGACATCGACCGCTCGCTGCAGCTGGATCAGGAATTTCACCGGCGCTTTTACTTCATCAACAGAATGGAATATCTTCATGAGATGACGCAGAACATGACGACACATCTCAACCGCATGCGCAAGCTCTGCATGATGACGCAGGATCTCTCCATCACGATAAAAGCGCACGAGGAGATCCTGCAGGCTGTCGAGTCCGGGAATACGGTGATCGCACACGCGGCGATGGAGGACCATTTGCGTTATACCCTCGTCGACCTGCAAAAGGTCAAAGAGAGATATCCCGAATATTTTCAATAGACTCATTATCCAGCGCGCGGAGAGCGGGGGCTTAATACTGCCTCACGCGCCGCGCGCTTTGGTAAGAGAACGCCCTGAGGAGGATGTTATGAAATATTGTGTCGCGATCGGTCAAACGACCTCGCCGTCCACGCCGCTTTTGCTGGACGGAGATTTTGTAAATAGTATGCGGACGGCCGCGTCGCTCGGCTATGGCGCGGTGGAGATCCACACGCCGGAGCCGCAATCGCTGGATATCGGCGCTCTGCGCGCGGCGTGCGATTCGCTCGGCTTGTGCATCGCAACGCTCGGCACGGGACAGATCTACGGGAAATACGGCCTGTATCTGATGGACCCGGATGAGCAGCGGCAGCGGCGGATCGTCGATATGGTGTGCCGGTACATCGATATCGCCGCGCAGCTCGGCAGCAAGGTCACCATCGGCAGCATCAAGGGCAACGTGCCGCAGGGCGGGGACAGGGAGGTCTGCCTCGCCGTGATGGGAAAGCTGCTGCGGGAGATCTCCGCATATGCGGTGGAAAAGAACGTGACGGTCCTGTTGGAAGCGACGAACCATTTTGAAAACAACGTTTTGAATACCGGGAAGGACGTGCGCGCGATGATCGAAAAGAATTCGCTGCGCAATTTCGAAGCGCTGATGGATTCCTTCCATATCAATATGGAGGAGCGCTCCCCCGCAACTTGTCTCAGGGACGCCGGCCCCTATCTCGGGCACATCCATTTCGGCGACAACACGCGGATGTATCCCGGCTCCGGCGCCTTCAATTTCGACGTGTTTTGCCAAAGCATCCGGGAGATCGGCTACGACGGCGTGCTGTCGGTGGAGTGCTTCCCGCTGCCGGACGGTCTGACGGCGGCAAAAGAGTCGATCCGTTTCTTTAAACACTATTTTGGCTGAGGAGGGGAGATCGTCATGGTGATCAATGCGCCGTCCCTTGCGAACATAGAGCTGCTCGATTTCGGCCGCGACGTACAGGCGCTGTATGACGCCGGCGTCCGCTTTTTTCACGTAGACGTCATGGACGGCCACTATGTGAAAAATCTTTGTTTTCCGATCACGGTCGTGCGCGAGCTGAAAAAAAAGTATCCCGACGCCGTCGCTGAGGTCCATCTTATGGTGTCGAATCCGATGGATTATATCTCGCAGCTCGCCGAATACGGCGCCGATTACGTGTCGTTCCATTACGACGCCACCAGCTTTGCGCGCCGGACCGTTACAATGATCCGCGAGGCGGGTATGAGGCCGGGCGTGATCATCAATCCGTCGCAGGCCGTGGAGATCATCGAGCCGGTCGCGGAGCTTGTCGATTATGTCATCTTCATGTCCGTCGAGCCGGGCTTCGCCGGGCAGAAATTTTTGCCCGGCTCGCTGGAGCGCCTGCGCAGGCTGTCCGCGTTCCGAAAGGCGGGCGGATACGACTTCAAGATCATGGTGGACGGCGGCGTGAACTACGATATCGCCGCCGACGTCGTGCGCGCGGGCGCCGATATGCTGGTGACCAATATTTATATGATATTCAAGCAGCCCGACGGGATCGCGGGCGCGTGCGCGCGCTTTGACAAGACGCTGGGCGCGATTCAGTGCGAATAGCAAAATAAAAAAAGAACAGGAGTAGTCCAATGAAAATGAAGAGCGCGGCGGATTGTTACACTCTGAACAATGACGTCAAAATACCGTGCATCGGGTACGGCACATTCAGATCGCCGGACGACGAGACGACGAGCGACGGCGTAAAAGCCGCCGTGGAGCTTGGCTACCGCCATATCGACGGCGCGGCCGTCTACGGAAACGAAAAGAGCGTCGGTCGCGGCATTGCCGACTGCGGCGTCGCGCGGGAGGAGCTGTTCGTCACCAGCAAGCTGTGGAACGGCGCGCACGGCTACCGCGAGACCTATGCCGCGTTTGAAAAAACGCTGGAGGATCTGCGGCTGTCTTATCTCGATTTGTATCTGATCCACTGGCCCAATCCCGCGTGCGTGCGCGATTGCTGGAAGGAGAAGAACGCAGAATCCTGGCAGGCGATGGAGGAGCTGTATCACGCGGGAAAGATCCGCGCGATCGGCGTGAGCAATTTTATGCCGCGGCATCTCGACGCGCTGCTGGAGACGGCGACGGTCCAGCCGGCGGTCGATCAGATCAAGCTGTGCCCCGGCATCGCCCAGCCGCAGGTCGCCGATTATTGCCGCAGCCGCGGTATCCTGCTCGAGGGCTACAGCCCGCTCGGACAGGGCAGCGCGCTCAGCGACGGCACCGTCATCGCTGCCATCGCCGAAAAACACGGAAAAGCGCCGGCGCAGGTCTGCATCCGCTGGAGTCTGCAGATGGGCTTCCTGCCGCTTCCGAAATCACTGCACGCGCAGCGCATAAGACAAAACGCAGATGTTTTCGATTTTGAGCTGAGCGCGCAAGAGATGGAAAAGATCACAAACATCCGGGACCTGTGCGGCGGCGTCAAGGACCCGGATACCGTAGATTTTTAATTATAAGGAGCTTGTGATGAATTATATAGACTTTATCAAAGGGGATTTCGCTCCTGCGAACGCCGAAGCGTGCGGCGTTTATGAGAGGTCTGTCAACGACACCGCCGCAGGTAAAATATTCATGGCGGATCTCGGCGACAGGGACGCGATCGCAGCCCCCGCGGGCGCCGGGTTCAGGGGGGAAGCCTTCGAGGCTGCCGGCGCGCGCTATGTGCTGGCCCCGCTTGAGCACGTCAATGCGGACCGTCTGCGGACGCTGCTCCCCTTTACCGCGCCGGCGCCGGTGCTGCGCGAGCGGCGCTCCGTCGGAACGGGCGACCGTCTGGGCGTCGCCTGCGACGGACATCTGCGCGTGTTTGAGCGCTATGATGCGATGCCCGTCCTCGCGCAGCAGTCCATCCGCGAGCTGACGCTTACGAACCGCACCTTCGAGGACGTGCTCGACGCGGCGAGCTTCGCCGTGTTTCGCTGCGGCTTCAAACGCGGCTTCGGCGCGGACGGAGATCACCTGAAGACGGGGGAAGAGATCGAATACGCGCTGCGCTGCGGCTATACGATGATCACACTCGACTGCTCCGAGCACATTCACAACGACGCGGCCTCCATGACGCCCGCGCAGCTCGACGCCGCTTACGCGCCGGACGCCGCGCTGGAGGGCATCTATCTCGACCGGGATTTTGCCGTTACGGAGGATATGCGGCTGCATTTTTCCGGCGAGGATTTCCGCAGAGCGGTCCTTATCTACAAGGAAGCGATCGACTTTGCGGAAACGATCTATAAGACCTACATTGAAAAGATCGCGGACAGGGTGGACTTTGAAATGTCCATCGACGAGACGCTCACGCCGACCGCGCCGCTGCAGCATTTCTTTGTCGCAAACGAGCTGCGCCGCCGGGGCGTCAAGGTCACAACGATCGCGCCGCGCTTCTGCGGGGAGTTCCAAAAGGGCGTGGATTATCGCGGCGACCTCGCGCAGTTTGAGAAGGAGCTGCGGCTGCACGCGGACATCGCGCGCTATTTCGGCTACAAGCTGAGCATCCACTCCGGCTCGGACAAGTTCTCCGTTTTTCAGCTGATCGGAAAATACACGCAGGGGAATTTTCACCTGAAGACGGCGGGGACGAGCTGGCTCGAGGCGATGAAGCTTGTGGCGATCAAGGACCCGTCCCTTTACCGGGAGATCCACACCTTTGCGCTGGGCGCGTTCGATCAGGCGCGGAAATACTACCACGTCTCAACGGACCTTTCGAAGATCCCGGACATCGGCGGAATGACGGACGCCCAGCTGCCGGAGCTGTTCCGGCAGGATGACGCGCGCCAGCTCATCCATATCACGTACGGACTGATCCTCAACGCGAAGGACGCCCAGGGAGGTTATCTTTTCCACGACCGTCTGTACGTCCTCTGGCGCAGGGAGCGCGAGGCTTACGCTCAGCTGCTGGATGCGCACATCGGCCGTCATCTCGAGCTGCTGTACAGCGGCTGGCAGCAGTGATCCGATTTTCCATCGGGGCAAGCCGCCCCCGGGTGGGAGCGCTCCGATGACAAAAAGACCGGGCTTGAAATGTCAAGCCCGGTCTTTTCCTTCTGAAAGCTCTGTGCGGCTCGCCCCGCAGGTTTTAAGCGAATGCTCCGCTTGCGCGGCGCTACGCCGCCTTGATCGCCTCGAGCACCGCGTCGTTGTCCGTCGAGATGATCGCAACGACGCAGCCGCCGCTCTCGGTCTCGAGGCGGTCGTTGACGAGCACCGCCTGCTCGGGCAGATAGTTGTCCCATCGGCGCTGATAATCGGTGAGCGCGTTCGCAACCGCATTTTTGACCGCGTCGCGCTGCCCGTCGGCGGGCTTTAACAACAGCACGAGGCACGGGTCAAGGTCGTCGTGCGAGACGAGCACCGCGTAATCGTCGAGCAGCGACGTGTCGATGCCCATGACGGTCGTGATGTACGCGTCGTCCGGCTGATAAAAATCCGCGAAGGGCTGCGCGTCGTCCAGCGTGAGCGACAGCACGGCGTCCTTGGCCGCGCCGGGATCCAGCGTCTTTTCACCGCCGCACGCGCACAGCGTCGCCGCCATGCACAGGAGCAGCAGCGCTGCGATTGCTTTTTTCATTCTATGCCTCCGTTTTCGCCGTACCACGCGTGGGTGCGGATATATTGCAGAATTTCTTCGTTCTTTGTCTGCGTCGGGTGGAAGCCGTCTATAAAATAATCGTCGGGCCCCCAGCCGTCCGCGTTTTTAAGGATCGCCGCGGTGTTCAGAAATTTCCAGCCGTTGTCCGCGCACATCTTCGCGAGGTAATAGTTGTAGTGGTTGATCTTCGTGTTGTTCTCGGCGTCCGCGCCGCGAAGGTCGTAGTCGTGCACGACGGGAAACACGCTCTGCACAAGGATCAGCGTGTCGGGGCTGCCCGCGAGGATCGATTCGATCAGCTCCTTGTAATATTGCGCAAACTCCTCAGCGGGCATATAGCCGACGCTGCCGATGCCCATCGTGAGGATCATCCGTTTCGGGCGGTATTTCTCCGCGGCTTCGTCGATCGTAAGGCCGCTGTCCGCATTGTCGATCGCGAACGTCCACGTCTTCGCGAGCAGCGGATTGACCGACGCCTTGTACCAGACGTTCGCGTAGGGCAGGTTGCCCATACGCGCGAAGTTCTGCGTGATGGAATCGCCGACAAAGACCGGGTCCAGAAGATAGGCTTCGCCCGCGTCCTCCGTCTGCGGCAGGACGGCGCCCGTAAAATAGCCGTCCAGCGAGAAATCCGCGAGGCTCGCCGTCAGCGGAGAATTCTCCGTGACGGTCACGGTGCGCGCAGCGATGGCGGTGTTGCCGTTGCTGTCGCTGACAGTGTATGTGATGGTGTAGACGCCCGGCGTATTCACATCGACCTCGCCCTCCACCGCGACGCGGTCGGTCACATCGCCGTCAAAATTGTCGACCGCCGTATAGCCGGGCTCGACGTACGGCTCCCCCACCGCGAGCAGCATCGCGTCGGTGAAGCCCAGCGACAAGTCGGGGATCTTTTTATCCTCCACGACGACGGTGCGCGTCTGCTTGATGGTGATGGGCAGACCCGGCACCCGCAGCGCATAGGTGACGTGATAGGTGCCGAGCTTTGTCAGATCAACATCGCTCTCCGTGCGAAGCGCGTCGGTGCAGTCCTCGCCGTAGCAGGATGCCGACGCGCCCTTATCCTCATAATCGCTGCCGTAACTGACGGTCGCCACAGCCGCCCCGTTGAGCGTGATGGACGGCCGCGCCGCAAACAGCACCCACGCCGGCAGCGCCGCAGCCAGCAGTAAAACGGCGGCGGAGATCAGAAGATTTCTTTTTTTTCGTTTATCGGTCCTGTCTGTCATTGCATCCTGCTTGCCTTTCCGAATAGATCATCCCCATTATCGCGGCAAAGGCGCGCGCTGTCAATCGTTATTTCTCCGTCTTGTCGCGCAGGTTTTGAAACCACTCCTCAAGCTTGAAGCGCAGCACATACCGCTCGCCCCCCGTGACGAGCGTCGCCTCGTCCGCGTCGTACCCCGCGAGCTGTTCCTCGCTCGACGCCGCCAAGCAGACGGTCGGGTACAGCACGCACCACCAGTTGTGCCCCTGCGCCGTGCCGAGCTCGACGCGCAGCGCCGTATAGTCGCCCGCGGGCAGCGTCACATCGCCGTAGGTGCGCTGTTCAAAATACATAGCGGTGATCTCCGCTTGCGCATCATAGGAGAAGCCGTTTTCGCGCAGCACCCGCCGCGCCGTTTGCGCGAGCTCCTCGCAGGCCGCCGCCGCGCGCGCGGCGACCTCTTCCTTGCTGCCGCATCCTTGGGCGAGCGCCGCGACGTCGGTGAGCAGCGCGTCCCGGACGAGTAGCTTGACGCGCTGATCCGCTTCGCTGTCGGAGTTTGCGACGATGTGCAGCCGCAGGGTGTCGTCCCGCACCCGCGCACAGGTCGCGGAAAAGGCGGTCTGCCTCATTACGCCGATACTGCAAAGCAAAAATGCCGCCGCGAGCGCGATTTCAAACTTTTTCACAAAAAAACGCCTGCCTTTCTGTAAAAAAGCTTGGGCGTCTTTCATCCGATTTATTCAGCGCATGGAAATTATTTCCACGCCCTTGCCCCGCGGCCGCGCAGTGTAGGCGCGCACGCCCGCGCCGAACAGCCGCCGTTTGCAGCTGTTCGCCGCGCAGCCGTCCGCAAAGACGCCGAACACCGCCGCGCCGGTGCCCGTCATGGACGCGCCGAGCGCTCCGCTCTCGCGCAGCCGCGCGAGCAGCCTAGATGTCGTCTCGTCCGGCGCAGCGCTGCAAAAAACATTGCGCAGATGCAGCGCCGCGGCAGCTGTGTCGCCCGTCTCGAGCGCGCGCAGCATCGCCGCCGTGTCGGGGCGGTCGAACCGCTCGCCCGCGTCGCAGCGCGCGAACACTTCCTTCGTGGAGCGACCCTGCCGCGGCATGAGGATGACGAACACCAGATCGGCGGCGTTCGGGATCGGCTCGACGATCTCGCCGATGCCCGTGACGCGCGCGGCGCCGCCGACGAGGCAATAGGGCACGTCCGCGCCCACTTTCGCGCCGACGGCGGACAGCTCGTCCGGCGAAAGTCCGTATTCAAACAGCGCGTTCAGACCGATGAGCGCCGCCGCCGCGTCCGCTGAGCCGCCGCCGAGCCCCGCCTGCGTCGGGATGTGTTTTTGGATGTCGAATTCCACCGCGGGGATCGGAATGCCGAGGCGCTCGCACAGCGCCGCCGTTGCCTTGTAAACAAGGTTTTTCTCCGTGCGCGGCAAAAAGCGCGCGTTGGAGGTGATGCGCACGCCGCCGAGCTGCGCGCGCCGGATCGTCAGCTGATCGCTGAGATCGACGCTGACGTTGACCATTTCCATCAGATGATAGCCGTCCGCCCGCCGTCCGGTGATGTCGAGCGTGAGATTCAGCTTTGCGTTCGCCCGCAGGCGAACCTCCCGCGCGCTCATTTGAACAGCCGGAAGGGCAAACTCTTTTTGATGCCGACGGTCCGCTCCGGACAGACCTCGTGGCAGCAGAAGCAGCGAATGCACTTTTTCCGGTCGATGTGCGCTTTTCCGTTTTTCAGCTCGATCGCCTTCTGCGGGCACGCGCGCGCGCATTCCCCGCAGCCGACACAGCCGTCCCTTTTGACGATGGGGCGCGGGGCAAAGCGGTCAAGAAACCGCTGCGGCAGGCGGCGCAGAAGGCGCGGCAGGATGCTCGGGTCATCCCCGCTGCGCGACGCGGGAAGCTTAACGTCCTCCAGCGGGTATTCGACCACGTCGCGGTCGCCGAATACCGCCGCGTCGGTCAGATCGTCCGGCCCGAGCCACTTCTCCCCCGCCGCATACACGGTGGCGGCGTCCTTGACGGAAAAGCCCAGCGCGCGCGCCGCGGCCGCGTCGAGATAAAACGGGTCGCACCCGCCCGCGACGAAGCCGAATGCGCGCGGCGTGCCCGCCGACGGACCGTCCCCCTCCATGCCGACGACCGCGTCGAGAATGGAAACAGCGGGGTGCACGAGCTGCGCGAGCTCGCACAGCATATCACAGAAAGCGCCGCAAGACGGATATTCGAGATGGCACTGCGTCTTCGTCATGCCGGGAATGGCGCCAAACAGATTTTTGACGGCGCCCGTCATCCCCGTGAGCGCGTGGGTCTTCAGCTTCGCGATGTTGACGACGACGTCCGCTTCATCGAGAACACGCAGGATCTCGAAGCTGCGGGCGCCCGCGCGCGGCAGCTTTTTCATAACGCTTCCAAAATCATAATTGAGCTTAACGCCGTCCGCTGCGAGCGCAGCCATGCCGCTCGTCTCGTAGATGGCCCTCATGCGCGCCGCGGTGAACGGCCCGGACGGGCTGTCGGCGATCGTGAGATCGCCGTAGCCGCGCTCTTTGAGCGCGGCGATCACCGCGGCGACGACGGCGGGGTGGGTCGTCACGGCGTCTGCGGGCGCGGCGCGGCGCAGCAGATTTACTTTTAAGACCACCTTTTCCCCGCCCGTTTTTGAACGTGGAAACATACAGCCGTCCAGGATAAATTCGATCGCCGCGCGCAGCGCTTCCGCCTCGTAGGCGGCGACTCTTTTTATGTAGACCTCGTTCATAGCTCTCCCAAAAATTCCTCGATGCGCTTGAGCGCCTCGGCGAGATGGGCGACGGAGTAGGAATAGGAAACGCGGATAAAGCCCTCGCCGCACGCGCCGAACGCGTCGCCCGGCACAACGGCGACCGCCTTCGCGTACAGCAGCTTTTCGCAAAATTCCAGCGACTGCATCCCCGTGCTCTTTATGCAGGGGAAAACATAAAACGCGCCCTCCGGCTCAAAGCAGGGCAGGCCGATCTTATTAAAGCCGTCGGTGATGAAGCGCCGGCGCATATTGTATTCGGTGACCATCGCCTCGACCGAATCGTCGCAGTCGCGCATCGCGGTGATGGCGGCATACTGGGCGGTCGTCGGCGCGCACATGATGGCGAACTGATGCAGCTTGAGCATCTGCTTGATGACGGGCGCGGGCCCGCACGCGTAGCCGAGCCGCCAGCCCGTCATCGCGTAGGCCTTGGAAAACCCGTTGACGAGAATCGTGCGCGCGCGCATATCGGGGGAGATGGATGCGATGGAGACGTGCCGGTGCTCGCCGTAGGTGAGCTCCGCATAGATCTCGTCCGACAGCACCATGATGTCCGTCCCCTCAAGCACCGCCGCGAGCGCCTCGAGATGCTCCCGGCGCAGCACCGCGCCTGTCGGGTTGTTCGGAAACGGCAGAACAAGCAGCTTGGTTTTTGGCGTGATAGCGGCGCGCAGCTCCTGCGCCGTCAGGCGAAAGCTGTTCTCCGCCTTTGTCTCGATGGGCACGACCGTCGCGTCGCACATGCGCGCTATGGGCTCATATGCGACAAAGCTCGGCATGGGGATAATGACCTCGTCGCCGGGGCTCACAAGCGCGCGCATACACAGGTCGATGGCCTCCGAGCCGCCGACGGTGACCAAAATCTCCTCTTTCGGGTCATACGTCAGCGAAAACCGGCGCGCAAGATACCGCGCGATCTCGTCGCGCAGCTGCTGCAAGCCGGCGTTCGCGGTGTACCAGGTTTTGCCGCGCTCGAGCGACGTGATGCCCGCGTCGCGGATCTTCCACGGCGTCACGAAATCCGGCTCACCGACGCCGAGCGATATGCAGTCCGGCATATCGGCGGCAATGCTGAAAAACCGGCGGATGCCCGACGGCTTCAAAGCCTTTACCTTTTCACAAAGCAGTTTATCGTAATCCATCACAGAGAAGCGAGGCCCCTTTCGTCGCCGGGCTCATCGACGAGGATAAGGCCGTTTTCTTTGTATTTGCGCAAAATAAAGTGAGTCGCCGTGGACAGCACGGACTCCATGGGCGACAGCCGCTTCGCGACGAACATCGCGATATCGCGGAAGGACGCGCCGTGGACCGTGATCGCGAGATCGTAGCCGCCCGACATCAGATAGACGTTCTCCACCTCGGGGAAGCTCGAGATCGTGGACGCAAATTCGTCAAAGCCGAAATCCCGCTTCGGGCTGATGCGCACCTCAATGATGCTCGAGACGAGCTCGCTGCCCGCCTTTTCCCAGTTGACGACCGCGCGGTAGCCCGCGATGATATGATCCTTCTCCAGCGCGTCCATCTTTTCCGCGACGACTTTTTCGCTCTCCCCCGTGAGCGACGCGAGCTGTTCGAGCGACAAACGCGCGTTTTCAGATAAAAGTTTGAGCAGCATATCCATGACCTTTTCCCCCTGCCGATAATATTGTTTCTTATTATACATTTGAAACGAGAGAAAGTAAACGGGGCCGCATAATTCCCGTGGACGCGCAGATACTAAGAGCAAAATCAACGGAGGCGTCAGGTATGCTGAAGCGGCTTTCTCTCATTCTGCTCGTCGTCGGCGGCCTCAATTGGGGCAGCGTCGGCCTGTTTTCCTTTGACGCGGTCGCGTGGCTGTGCGGCGGCGCGGCGAGCATTTTCGCGCGCATTATCTTCACGCTCGTGGGCATCGCGGCGATCATCGCTGTCTTCACCGCGTTCGGCGACGGCAAGGAGGATACCTTTCCCCCGCAGCAGCCGCAGAGAGAATGAAATCAATTTTTGCAAACAAAAAGCGCGGGGCAGCGATCGTGCTGCTTCGCGCTTTGTGCTGTTGCTCCAAGGCCCTGCGCTAAAAGTTCAGAGCCCCGAGATGCTCGAGCAATATTTTCAAACCGATCAGGATGAGAACAACGCCGCCGGCGATCTCCGCTTTTTTCTTAAAACGCGCGCCGAAGCGGTTGCCGATGGCGACGCCCGCGAAGGACAGCAGAAAGGTCACCGCACCGATCAGGGATACAGCGGGAAGAATATCCGCCCCGAGAAACGCAAAGGTGATCCCGACGGCGAGCGCGTCGATGCTTGTCGCGACGGCGAGCACCAGCAGCTCCCTGTGGTCGAGCATATCCCCGCCGCACGGACAGGTGTCCCCGTCGCGCAACGCCTCCACGATCATGCGCGCGCCGAGAAACGCGAGCAGCGCGAAAGCGATGTAATGATCGATGTTGACGATGTAACGCTCGAACCGCGCGCCGAGATAGTACCCGAGCAGCGGCATCAGCGCCTGAAATCCGCCGAAATACAGCGAGATGACCGCCGCGTTTTTGTAGTTGAGGCGCTGCATGGCGAGCCCCTTGCACATGGACACGGCGAACGCGTCCATCGACAGGGCGACGGCGATCATGAACAGCTCGTAAAATCTCATATTCCACTCCGAAAAATAAGAGACGCGTGCGCGGCAAAACAGCCGCACATGCGTCTCATCGTTTCAGGCAAAGGCCAGACCGGAGACCGGTCAGCGTGTTGACCCCGCCGCGCCTTACGGCGCCGACTACTCCCGCAAAGGGTTCTGTAAAAGTATACCACGGCGCAAAAAATATGCAAGCGCTTTGTTGCGCAGTAGAATACTCACTCCGATATACAATCGGTATATTATATTCGCTCCGATGCGCTTTGATTCCCGTCGTCTGACCGCGGTGCGTTTTTTTCGAAGTTCTGTATGGGAAGCGCTGAGGTGCCCTGCGTCCGCGCTGCTGTGGGCAGCGCGGACGCGTGAGCCGCAAACAGTTCGGTTGTCTTTGCCAAAACAAAAGCGGGCAGCGGACAAGCACAAAAAAACCGGCCGCCGACGGGCGACCGGGTTACAGTGGCTTATACGCGGTTGTTCCGCTTTTCGTCCTCGCGCAGATCCAGCCCCAGCGTGCCGCGGGGGTTCATGATGTGGTCCGGGTCGAAGTGCGCTTTCAATGCGCGGAAGGTGGAATATTCCGTCGGGCCGAGCGAATATTCGAGCCACGGCGCGAACATCTTGCCGATGCCGTGGTGATGGCTCATGGACGCGCCCGAACGCTGGATGGCGTCGAGAATGCCGGCGTGATAGGCGCGGTATTCCTCCGGGTCGTGCATCCTCGCGATGAAGATCCAGTAGAGGTTCGCGCCCTGCTCGTAGACGTGGGACATATGGGTCATGCAAACCGTATCCGGGCGGCTCTTGCAGTATGCGCGCACCTCGGCGTGCACCCTGGACATATTGCTCCAGTTGACGGTGCACTCCATCGTGTCGGTTACGATGCCGAAGTCCTGCATCGTGTCGCGCAAAAACGGGTCGCTGAAGCGCCCTTTCTCCCAGCTTTTCGTGACGTAGCCCGTCAGCGACATACCGCCGAAGCGCTTCGCAACGCGCCGGACGTTTTTCGCGCAGTTTTTTGAGAACCCCGCCTCGCCGTTCGTGAAGCCGAGGAACAGGCACATCTCGCCGTTCTTGAACCCGCGCAGCCGGAACAGATGCCGCAGCGGCGTGTCATTGACGCCGTACAAGTGCAGCATGATGGACGTCTCCTCCGGGTCGGACAGCCGGAAGACAGAGGGATGCCCCGCCTCGCTTTGCATGATCTCCCGCGCGGCGGCCTGCGCGGTCTGCCAGTCCGGGAACATATAGGAATAGCGCCTGACGGTTTCGGGCATATGGCGGAAAATTTTGAGCGTCACATGGGTGAGCACACCGAAGGCGCCCTCGCTGCCCATCATGATCTGATTCAGATCCGGCCCGCAGGCCTTGCGGGGATAGGTGTCGGTCTGCACGACGCCGATGGGCGTGGCGTAGCATTGCGACAGTACGATGTCGGAGATGCAGCCGTAATAGGTGCTGTTCTGCCCTGCGCCGCGCGTGACGACCCACCCGCCGACCGAGCTGTACTCAAAGCTTTGCGGAAAATGGCCGCAGGTGTACGCCCGCTTCGCGCCGAGGGTTTTGACGGCGTCGTTGAGCGTCTGCTCGAGCTTTGGGCCGCTCATGCCCGCCTCAACGGTGAGGGTCTGGTCGATCTCGTTAAAGGAGACGACCTTGTTGAAGCGCAGGCGCATATCGAGCGACACGCCGCCCCTCATGCATTCGACGCCGCGCGTGACCGATGAGCCGCCGCCGTACACATAGACGGGGATCTTCTTTTCCGCGCAGTAAGCGACGATCCGCTCGATCTGCTCCTTCGTGTCGGGATACAGCACCGCGTCGGGCAGGTTCTCGACGATGTGATTGCGCATGCGCATGATGTCGTACATCGTCTTGCCGTAGGCGACGGACAGCCGCGCGTAGTCGTCGGTGCGCACAAAATCGTCCCCGACGATCTTTTTGAAGACTTCGACGTCCGCGTCGGTGAGCACCCTGCGCGGCGCGTCGAACTTCACCGCGTCGAGACCGAGATCCTCGCTGTAGCTTTTGAAATCGTCGTCGGTCATGCGGAAGGTCTCCTTGAGCAGACCGTACAGCGATTCCTTCGGGGCCTTGATCTGATCCGGCCCGCCCCATTTGAAGATGGAACGATAGCTGTTTTTTGCATAGTCGTCCTGAAACCAGTGCGGCTCGAAGCCTTTATAGGGATGTGCCATGGGCGTTGCGCTCCTTTTCGTCGGCGAGCTTGTACAAGGGCAGCAGCTTGCCGAATATTTTAGTATAGATGTTGTTGTAGATGTCCTCGTAGACCGCGTGCGCCGCCGGGTCCGGCTCGAACCGGTCGCGGACGTGCACCATCGCGCCGCACGCTTCGCTGTAATCCTTGAATATTCCCAGCGACCGGAAGGCGATCATGGCGCTGCCCACGCCGCACGCCTCGTGCGTGGCGGTGCGGATGACAGGCAGACCGAACATATCGGCGGTGATCTGACAGATCTCGCCGCTCTGCGAGCCGCCGCCCGCGAGGTACAATTCTTCGATCGTCGTGTGCGCGCGCTTTTCCATCAGCCGCATACCCTCGTAAAGGCTGAAATTGATGCCCTCGATGATAGCGCGGTAGATATGGATGCGCGTGTGAACGTCGGAAAAGCCGATGATCGCGCCTTTTGCGTGCGGCATGGAGACGCCGGGCGTGAAATAGGGTTGGAAAATCAGTCCGTCGCAGCCGGGCGGGATCTCCGCGAGCCGCTTGTTCAGCAGCTCCTCCGCCGCGCAGCCGAGCGCCGCCGCCTGCTTCACCTCTTTTTCCGCGAACTCCCGTTTGAACCACGACACCAGCCAGTAGCCGCGGTAAACCTGGATCTCGGGATTCCACAGCCCGTCGACCACCGCCGCGTAGGGCGGCAGGAACGGCTGCGGCTCGATATAGCGGTCGGTCGCGAACTGGATGGTCGCGGTCGTGCCGAAGCTGATCGCGGCCTTGTGCGCGTCGATGACGGACAGCCCGAGCGTCTCGCAGCCCTTGTCGGAGCCCGTCGCGATGAGCGGCAGCCCCGCGCGAAGACCCGTTGCCGCCGCGGCGGCCTCTGTGATCTTCCCGAGCTCCGTCTCGGGCTTCACAAGCTCGTACAGCTTGTCGTCCCCCATCTCGAACACGCAGCGGGTGAGATTGCTCTTTTTCATCCATGTGCGCGTCTTGTTGTCGAAGGGGATGTGCGCGATGGCGCCCGCGTCCGCGTCGGCGACTCTGCCGCACAGCTTGAAATTCAAGTAGGTGGACAGCAAGACAAACCAGCGCGTCTTCGCCCAGATATCCGGCTCGTTTTCTATGATCCAGTTGCACGCGGACGTCTCGCGCTGCAGCTTGACGGTGTCGAGCATATTGACGAGGCCATACAGCCCACGCCGCGCAGCGGACAGCGGCTTCGAGCATTTCGCCCGCCGCTTGTCGAGCCACACGATGGCGTCGCGCAGCGGCACGCCGTTTTCATCGAGACACACGGAGGTGTCGCGGATGGTCGTCAGCGTGACCGCCGCGATATCGTCCCAGCGCTCGCCCGCCTTTTCCCGGAGCCTCTGCGCGCACGCGCACACGGCCTCCCAGTAGAAATCTGGCCGCTGCTCCGCCCAGTCGGGATTCTTTGAATAGTAGGGCTTTTCATAGACCTTCTGCGTCTTGAACAGCAGACTGCCCGCGCTGTCGACGATGACGGCGCGCGCGCTTTGCGTGCCGACGTCGAATGTGATGACGAGCGGTGAATCCATGGCGACACCTCCGGTTTGTTTTGGTTTTGACGCGGGGAACCATCGAATTGCGCTTCGGAAAAAGATATGTACGGTATGCAGAAGGTTATTTGAATAATAGGGTGCGCCGGGCGCTCGAATAAGAGGAATTTAACGCTGGGGTGCGCAGGGCGCTCGAAAGAGAGCGGATTTCTGTTAGGGGTTAGCACACCCCCTGCGGGAAAGGATCGAACAAATGGCCCCGGGTCCGGGGAACCGTTCCCCGGCGCTTAGGGGTTATGGGAGGTGTCGGAGGGCATAAGGGGGCATTGCGTGCCCCCCTTGTCCTCTGACAAAGACGGCTTCTCCCTCTCGAGCGTCCGGCACACCTTATGTTGTGATGAAAAGATGCGCACTGCAACTCGGGAAGAACCGCGCGCGGTTGCTCGCCTGCACATCCGCCTGCGGGCGGGCGCCGCAACTCCTGCGCGCCGGGGAACGGTTCCCCGGACCCGGGGCTGTTATTACCGCGCAAACGCCTTTACAAACGGTGACCGTTTGCGCTGACTTTCTCTTTCCTGCTTAGCTTTCATCTTCGCTTTGGGGCGCAGCGACTTCAGCTGCGGCGGTTCGACCGCCGCCGAACCGCCGGCTCGTCTCGGGCTCAAGCTTCTATCGTGTCCGTCGCGATGAGCTTGACGCCCGTCCCGAGCAAATTTGCGATCACCGTGTCGCCGCAGCGCACGCGTTTCGTCAGCTTGTATTCCGCCAAAAAACACATCGCCTCAGCGATCCTGTCCTTCGGCAGCTCGCCCGCCGTGCGCACAGGCAGCACCGGCCGATCCGGGAACACGGTGCGCACCGTCGTCGTGAGACTGCGCATCGGGCAGGTCAGCTCGGCTTGCGCGAACGCGGCGCCGCGCGGACAGAGATTGCCCGTGACGGCGATCTCTCCGCTCTTTTCATCCACGGCCGCCGTCAGCCGGCAGCCGTTCGGGCAGACGATGCAGACAAATTCCCTCGTCATCACTGCGCCTCCCGTATAGTCATCTCTATTATACTGCTTTTTTGCGCCGCCGAAAAGTCGACGACGATCCGCTCCATCTCGGGCGGGCGCAGGTGACGGTACCTTTTTGCGAAGACCGTCTCGCCGTCGAGCGCGACGCGCAGCTCGACGTTCTCCCGCACCGCGCGGGAGCGGAAAAAGAGCACCGTCTGATCGCACGGCGCGCACACGTTGATGCGGCCGGGCACCGCGTACAAAAAGCTGTCGTCGGCGCGAAGCTCGACGCATTCGCGCGCCGCGCCCGCATACGCAGCGGCCGCCGCGCCCGCCCCGTCGCCGCTTTCGGAAACGTAGTCGACGAGGTCGTTGACGTGCAGCGCGTTGCCGCAGGAGAAAACGCCGTCCGCAAGCGTCTCATAATTCTGGTCGCAGACGGGTCCCTTGGTGCGCGGATCCATCGGCACGCTGAGACCCTCCGCCAGCTCGTTCTCCGGGATGAGGCCGACGGACAGGATGAGCGTGTCGCAGTCGATGATCTGCTCCGTTCCCTCAAGGGGGCGCATATGCGCGTCCACGTCCGCGACGGTCACGGCCGTGAGCCTGTCAACGCCGTGCAGCCGCGTGACGGTTTTACTGAGATGCAGCGGGATGTCGAAATCATCGAGGCACTGCGCAAGATTCCGCGACAGGCCGGACGGCTCCAGCTTCGCCTCGTATACGCCGAGCACCTGCGCGCCCTCGAGCGTCAACCGCCGCGCCATGATCAGGCCGATGTCGCCCGAGCCGAGGATCACGCAGCGCTTCGCCGGCATACCGCCGAGGATGTTGATAAAATACTGCGCCGTGCCCGCGGTAAAAACGCCCGCCGGGCGGGTGCCGTGGATGTCCACCTGTTTCGCCGTGCGCTCGCGGCAGCCCGTCGCAAGCACCAGCGCCTTCGCCGATATGCTGCGAAGGTCCGCGCGCGATACGAGCGTCAGCGCGAAGCCGCCGCCCTGCTTTTCAATGCGCGTGACATACGTCAGCAGCGACAGCTCGATGCCGGTGCCGCCGAGCATCTCAACATAGCGCGCCGCGTACTCGCAGCCTGCGAGCTTTTCGCCGAAGCGCAGCACGCCGAAGCCGTCGTGGATACATTGCTTCAAGATGCCGCCCGCGCGCGCCTCGCGTTCAACAAGCAGCACGCGCGCGCCCTTTTTGTCCGCGGCAAGCGCGGCGGCGAGCCCCGCGGGTCCCGCGCCGATGACCGCGACGTCGTACTCAGTCATGCTCCTCACCTGCCTTGTTCATGCCCTCCAGGATACAGCTGTCGCCGCCGCTTTTCTTAACCGCGTCCAGCGGAATACCGCATTCCTCGGCAATAAGCTTTGTCACGAGCGGAGCGCAGAAGCCCCCCTGACAGCGCCCCATGCCCGGGCGCACCCGCTTTTTCACGCCGTCCACGGTGCGGCAGGGCAGCTCGCGCCGCAGCGCGTCAAGAATTTCGCCCCGGCTGATCTCCTCACAGCGGCAGACGATCTCGCCGTAATCGGGGTTTTCCCTGATGAGCGCCGCGCGCGCGTCATCCGGCAGCTGCGCGACGCGCGGGATGGGACGGCGGATGGGGTCGAACGACGCGTTCGGGCGCACCTCGCCGCGCGCGCGCAGAAAGTCGACGCACATTTTCTCTACGGCGCGCGCGATAGCCGGCGCCGCCGTGAGCCCGGGCGACTGGATGCCCGCCGCATGGATGATGTTTTCAGTTCGGCGGCCCGGCTCTACGATAAAATCCTCCTCGTACGTCGCCGCGCGCACGCCGGAAAAATAGGTGATCACGTCGCCGCGCGAAAGACCCGGCGCGGTATGCGCGTGCTTTTCGACGATGTGCCGCACATTGGCGGCGTCCGTCGTGTAATCCTCTTTTTTATACGTCTCGAACGCGTCCGGTCCCACGAGCACGTTGCCGTCGATGGTGCTGACGAGACCGCCGCCCTTCGAATGGCTCGTCCGGTCGACGCTGCCGACCTGCGAATAGGAGGTGCGCACGAGGCGCTTTGCTTTTTTGTCAAGAATGATGTTGGTGCCCTTGCGCGGGTGGATTGAGAAGAAGCGGTCCCCCGCCATGCGCGCGATCTCCTCGGAGAATACGCCCGCCGCGTTGACGACGAGCTTCGGATAGACCGTGTCGCGGTTGGTCTTCACCGCCGCAATAACGCCGTCTTTTGTTTCCATCGACAGCACCGCCGTCTCGAGCGCGATGCGCGCGCCGTTGTGCGCGGCGTTTTCCGCGTAGGCGATGGTGAAATTGTACGGACACAGGATGCCGCCCGTCGGGAAAAACAGACCGCAGCACAGCGAGGACGCCGCCTGCGGTTCAAACGCGTGCAGCTGCTTTTTATTGAACACGCGCACGCGCCCGAGCCCCATCGCCCGAAAGTACGGCTTTGTCAGAAACAGCAGCGGATACAGCGCCGCCCTGGAAAAGGCGAGCACTTGTCCGGGCCGGCTGAACTCGAAGCCGAGCTCCTGCGACAGCCGGTCGAACATACGGTTGCCCGCAAGGTTGTATTTCTGCTTGAGCGTGCCCTTGACAAGGTCGATGCCCGGGTGCACGCAGCCGTCGTTGCGCCCGGAGGCGCCCAGCGCCACATCGCATTCCTTCTCGGCGAGCAGCACGTCGATGTCCCACCGGCGCAGCTCCCGCGCGACGGCGCAGCCGACGATGCCGCCGCCCACGACGAGCACGTCCGGCCGCGCGCCGTCAAGCGTCAGGTCCCGCTCGGCGGGCACGCGCATGGGCGGGATCTCCCCGCCCGTAAAGCGGATGTCGTTGACGACGTGCAGGCCGCTTTTGCGGTCGGCGCATAACAGCCCCGCCGCCACGATCTCATCCCAGCTGTCGCTGTTCCCCTCGACATAGGTCGCATAGCCGTCGCGGCGGACCTTGAATTTTGAAAGCCCGTGCGCGTCCAGCTTTCTTTGCAGTTTGTCTGTCTTCATGGCATTCCCTCTAAGGCAAGTCGGTCGGTTGGCCGACTTGATCTGCTATTATTGTACCGCGGCGCGCCCGTTCTGTCAACCCTGCACAAAATTTTTAACAATTGACTTCGGGAAGATGATACTTTATACTGAATTTCGCGGCACAGCGCCGCAATAAGGAGGAAGAAAAATGGCGTCTCCGCTGTATGCAGACACGAGAAACAAGATACTGACCGCCGCCGCAGAGCTGCTCAAGGAGAAGTCTTTTTTTGAGATGACGCTCGCCGACGTCGCCGCGAAAGCCGGCGTCAGCAAGGGGACGTTATATTACTATTACAACAACAAGAACGATATACTGTTCGATACCGCCGACCGTTACCTCGACAGCCTGTCGGACGATCTTCTCTCCTGGGTGGACAATGCGGAAAAGGACACGTCGATGCCGCGTCTCGTGCGGTACGTCCTGTCGTGCGGTGTGTTCAACGAATCGGGGAATCTGCGCATCTATCTCATCAGCGAGGCCGTGTCGGCCGACGGCGGCATCCGCGACAAGCTGCTGCAGAAATACGGCTATTTCAAGAGCATCCTCGCACAGCGCATCGCGGCTCGGCGGCCGGGGGCGGACGGGGACTATCTCGCGTGGCTGCTGCTGACGGTGATGGACGGTCTGATCATTCAAAATCAGCTGCGCGGCGACATGGACGTCGCCGGATTCATCGAGCGGACGGCGTCTCTGTTTGAAAAGGACGCGCAGAAAAATTTGTATTAAAGATAAAAAAGGCGTATACTTTTTACAATAATAGGGGGGGAATAATTATGAGCAGTATGCTGGATACCATTTTAAAACAGGTCGTCGGCACGGGCGCCGCGCAGACGCTCGGCGAATCGAACGGCGCGGACACGAGCTCGGTCGAGACGCTGCTTTCCTCGGCGCTGCCGCTGCTGGTCAACACGATGGCGAGCAACGCGTCGGATGAAAAGGGCGCGGAGTCGCTCGCGAAGGCGCTCGACGACCACGCGGACACGAAGACGACAGGCAGCAGCCTGCTCTCGCTGCTGACCGACGCGGACACCGACGACGGATCCAAGATCCTGAGCCACATTCTCGGCGGCACGGAAAACACCGAAAAGGAGAGCAAGAAGCTCGCAAAGAAATCGGGGCTTTCCACGACCCAGGTCATATCGATTCTGAGCGCCGTCGCGCCGCTGCTGCTGAGCCTGCTCGGCAACACCAAGAAAAAGACCAACACCAGCGCGAGCGGCCTTTCCTCGCTGCTGTCGCTGTTCACGGGCAGCGGGACGACCTCCTCCGCAAAGAGCGACACGACGGGCGAGCTCGCAGGGCAGCTGCTCTCCTCGCTTCTGGGCGGCAGCACGTCCTCTTCCTCTAAGAAGAGCGACGATTCCACCGCGGAGCTCCTGACCGGTCTGCTCGGTAATCTGCTGAAATAGCGGGACCGATGCGCAGAAAATGGAAGGGGCGCGCACGGAAGGCGCGCGTCGCGCTTGTCGCCGGCGTATCGGCCGCGGTGCTGATGCTCGCGGTGTTCGCGTTCGTCCCCGTCAAGGGAACGGAGACGTCCGCGGGGGTCGCGGCCGCCGTCACGGATACTTATTCCGGCGCTGACACAGTAGTGCAGGCGGCCGCCGTGCCGCAGGAGACGTCGCGCCGCCGCGCGCGAAAGCTGCTGCGCGCGCTTTGGCACGCGGGGGCCGCCGTTTTGACAGCCGCCGCGTCGCTGCTGCTCAAGGCGGGCGGCGCGCTTGCGACAGGACTGCTCGGGAAAAGCGCGGGCGGCTTGCTCTGCTTTTTGCTTGCGGAATGGCTTCCGGCGCTGTGTACGACGGCTTTCCTGTTCTGTGCGCTGTTCAAGCTCCTGTTTCCCGACGTCAAGCTCAAATATTTTCTCACGCCGCGCAACATCGCGCTGCTGTGCGCGGGCTCCTTCGTGTTGGCGCTCACGGGCCGCCTTTGCGCGAGCCGGATAGAGCGGCCGGTCGTCGGCGCTGAATTGAATATGCTTGTCGGCGTCGCCGTCACGGCGCTGCTCTGGTACGCGCTGTTTTGCGCGGGCATTCGCACGCCGCAGGGCGTCGTCGCGATGCTTCGGGCGCCGCGGACCTGGGCGCTGCTCGCAGGCGCGCTGCTTGCGACGGCTTTTTCCGGTTATGTGCAGCTGCTGCTCATCGAGTCGGGCCGGGATGCGCAAACGGTCGCCGCCTACGGCAACTGGGCATGGCTGTGCCTGCTCATGATCGGCGTTCTGTCCCTGCTCTATAAGAAGATCCACAATCATTCCATATTTATTTATAAGGAGAAACAATCATGAAACTGTCTGCACCTCGCTTTTTCACTTTTCTTTTGAGCCTTATTTTCGGCGTCGCCGCGATCCTGTGCATCTTCGGCGTCGTGGCCATCCCCGTCATCAGCGCTTATCCGACCTACTTTTTGATGGGCGCGTACGCTCTGCTGCTGCTCGCGGTGATCTTCAAGGGGCTGTAAGGCGAACGCCTTTCCTTCAAAGATCCCTGCAATAAGATGCTTTTAAGGCGTCACTGTTCTTTTTGTACAGTGACGCCTTATTTTTGTTATACGCCTCGCTGCCCGCCAGGCCGTTCCCCGCATATGTTGAATATCATATCATGACGGCATTCAGCACGCCGTGCACAAGCATGGCAGCATAGCAGTTTTTACATTTCAAGCGCACAAAACCGAGAATGACGCCATAAACGAAGCCCGCGGCGAGCTTTGTCATCACCGCAAACCAGTTGCCGTCGATCATTTGCGGCACCATGTAGCCGAGATGCCATATCGAAAAAAGCAAAACGCTCCAAATATAAACATACAGCTCCCGCGGAAGCACGCCGCTCAGTCTGTTCCATAAATATCCCCTGAAAACAAGCTCCTCGTAAACCGGCGTGACAACACTGCCGTACAACAACAGAAGGATCGGCTCATATCCGCCGGTGAAGTTCGACGGCGTCACAGCGAGCAGAACAGCGGCAATGACGGTATAAACAATATAGCGTTTGCTGAATCTTGCCGGAAAAACCGACAGCTGTGTTTTTCGCAGTTTTGCATATACCGAAACAATACCGGCGAGCAGCAGCATGGAAACCATCGTGACCACGCGGTGCGCAAAGGATGTAGCGGGAACGAGCGGGTCCGCGGCCGCCTTAATAAGCATAAGAAGAGCCTGCAGGACGATCATCATCAGAAACGCTTCTGCGAAAACATATTTTTTCTCCATCCTCACACCTCTGCTCCCGAGCGGGCATACCCCGGCATTTTTATCAGAACCATTATAGCCATGTTGAAAATATGCCGCAACGGGAAAACCGCCGCGGGATTTTTCTTCTCGAATATAAAGCTAAAAGCAGTTCTGCTGATTATAAAAACGGCAGGGCTTTTTTTTGCGCACAACCGTCGCCGCGCGCGCATATGCTTATTTGAAGGCCTGCGGCCCGTCGACAGCGTGTCGGCCTGTGTGCATCGCGCTGTCCGGATAAAACAAATCTCAACGGCAGCCCCCAAAACGTTACAGCGAAACCCATCCCGCTTGCGACGGTTTTGCCGCGCGGGCTGCCGTATCCTTTTTTTACCGGGGCCGCAGCCGCCGGCAATTTTGTCAAAGGAGAGAGATATATGAAGCGGATCTGGGCGCTTTTTTCGCTGGCACTGATCCTTTTGCTGATCCCCGCCGCCGCCTTCGCGACGCCGCAGACGACGATCAAGGTGCAGCGGGCGCCGGACGAAGTGACGGGGGTGTCGGTGCTGTTCAAAAACGACGCCGTGGGGGTGTGCACCAAAACGGGCCCCAACTGGAACTGGTCGGACAGCGGAAGCTATATGACCGACGACATCACCGGCTTGCTGCTGCAGTGGAGCAACGGGCAGACGCAGCTCTCCCGCAGCGAGCTTGAGATCGTGAGCGAGGGACACGGCACGGTGGTCGTGCGCATCAGGGGATGCGTACAGCCCCCCGCCGCGTGCTACACAGTGCGGTATGAGTACGCCGGCACGGTTCCGTCAGGCGCGCCCGCGCTGCCCGCGACTCAGTCGTACAGGGCGGGGGCCGAGGTGACCGTGGCGGCCGCGCCGACGCTCAGCGGCTATACCTTCAGCGGCTGGACGACAAGCGACGCGGCCGTCAGCGGCGGGAAGCTCACCATGCCCGCGAAAAACGTGGTGCTCAAGGGAAGCTTTCGAGAAATCCCCGCCGCGTGCTACACGGTGCGGTATGAGTACGCCGGCACGGTGCCGCCGGGCGCGCCCGCGCTGCCCGCGACCCAGTCGTACAGGGCGGGGGCCGAGGTGACCGTGGCGGCCGCGCAGACACTTTCCGGGTACACCTTCAGCGGCTGGACGACAAGCGACGCCGTCATCAGCGGCGGGAAGCTCACCATGCCCGCGAAAAACGTGGTGCTCAAGGGAAGCTTCGCACGGCAGCATATCGTCCGCTATGTCTATACCGGCGATGTGCCGGCCAGTGCGCCCGCGGCACCCGGAGACGAGACGCACATTGCCGGCGATACCGTCACTGTGGCGGCAGAACCGACACTGGACGAATACGATTTTTCCGGCTGGACGACGGACGACGCCCCCATCGCCGGCGGTCAGTTCTCCATGCCGGAGGGCAATGTTGTGCTCAACGGCTCCTTTAAGCCGAAGCCGAAGTACACCGTGACCTACGCGTACACCGGCACGGTGCCGTCGGGCGCGCCCGCGCTGCCCGCGACCCAGTCATACAAGGCGGGGGCCGAGGTGACCGTGGCGGCCGCGCCGACGCTCAGCGGGTACACCTTCAGCGGCTGGACGACAAGCGACGCGGCCGTCAGCGGCGGAAAGTTCACCATGCCGGCGAAGAACGTGAGTATCACCGGCTCCTTCACGGAGATCCCGCCGACGCTGTACACCGTGACCTACGCGTATACCGGCACGGTCCCGTCGGGCGCGCCCGCGCTGCCCGCGACCCAGTCGTACAAGGCGGGGGCCGAGGTGACCGTGGCGGCCGCGCCGACGCTCAGCGGGTACACCTTCACAGGTTGGACGACAAGCGACGCGACCGTCAGCGGCGGAAAGTTCACCATGCCGGCGAAGGATGTGACGATCTCCGGCAGCTTTGCGGAATTGTATGTCGTTTCCTATCAGTACACCGGCAGCATTCCATCCGGCGCGCCCGCGCTGCCGTCCGGCGAAAGCTATACTGCGGGGACGCTCGTGAGCGTTAAGGCCGCGCCGACGCTCAGCGGGTACACCTTCACAGGTTGGACGACAAGCGACGCGACCGTCAGCGGCGGCACCTTCCTTATGCCGGAAAAGGCGGTCGTGCTCAGCGGAAGCTTTGCGAAAAACTACACGCCGCCCGTCGATCACACGCCCAACACCGACGCGAGCACGCTGCAGGCTGCGCAGTACGGCGCAGCGGGAACGGCTGCGTTGCTGCTCGGCGCGCGCCTTCTTTGCGGGTGCTTAAGGAAGAGAAAAGAGAGATAGAGATGGTGCGGACGATAAAAGCAGCCGCGCTGTGCGCGCTGTGCATGGCGTTGTGCGGCTGCGCGAAAGCATCCGCGCCCACATCCGCACAGCCCGAGCTGACCGTCGCGCCGCGGACGCTGCAAGCGCAGATGCTCGAAGAATATGCGGACGCGTATGCGCGCAATTCCGATCTCGCGGGGTGGGTGCGCATAGAGGACACCCGCATAGATTATCCCGTGATGTATACGCCGCAGGAGCCCGAGAAATATCTCCGGCTCGCGTTTAACGGGCGCTACGATTTTCTCGGCGTGCCCTTTATGGACGCCGCCTGCGCCCCCGGGGACGGGACGCGCGGCTACTTTATCTACGGGCATAACACCTATGACGGAACGATGTTCGGCTCGCTGAAGGAGTACCTTGACGAGGATTACCGCGCGGCCCACCCGCTCATCGAATTCGACACGCTGTATGCGCGGGGGCTGTACGAGGTCTTTGCCGTCTTTCTGTCGCAGGTATACGGACCGGACGACGACGTTTTCAAGTACTATCAATATGCCTGCTTGTGCGACGAGGACACCTTCGAGCGCTATGTGGAGAATGTTCGGAAGCTGTCCGTGTTCGACAGCGCGCTGCAGCCCCGCTGGGGGGATACGCTGCTGACGCTGTCCACCTGCTCGCACCATGTTGAGAACGGGCGGCTCGCGGTCGTCGCCGTGAAGATCGAAGACAGGTAGAGGTCCGCCAACCAACGCAAAGGCCCGCCGGCGCATATCGCCGGCGGGCTTATTTGATGTCAGGCGCGAAGGATTATCCCTTACAGCGTTTTCGTAAAATAATGGCGCTTGCCTGTGACCGGAAATTCTTCCAGTGTGAACACCTCCGCATAGCCGAGCTTTTCGTAAAAGGCAGGAGCCTGAAAGCTGAAGGTATCCACAAATGCGTACTTGCAGCCGCGCTCCCTTGCTGTTTGCTCTGCCTGCCGCAGGATGCTGTTTCCGAGGCGCCGGCCCCTGTATTCTTCCGCCACCCAGAGGAGCTGGATCATCAGCCATTTCACGTGCGTGTGTCCGATCAGGCCCGCCGCAACACGGCCGTCGCCGTCGTCCGCGTAGACCCCGAGATTTTCAGGAGATTTATCTTCGATCCTCGCGAGGTTATATTCGGACAAGCCCTCGATAACTGCCGCCTTGTCCTGTTCCCGTATCGTGTCGGTGATTCTGAGATCCATACGATTGTTCTCCCCGCAAGTAAAGTACCTACACCATAGCAAAGATCGAGCCGAAAGACAAGGGGCAGACGCCGGGACGCCCATGGCTGCGTTCATTGACGCGCGCGCCGTGCGAGCGTATAATAAAAACCGATACTGCGCCGTGAAACGCGGCGTTCGGAGGCGTTTTTATGGCACTTGACGCGGCGCTGCTCGCTTATACGGCGGGAGAGCTCGACCGTGCGCTCACGGGCGCGCGGGTGGATAAGATCTATATGCCAGCCCACGACGAGGCGGTCTTTTCGCTGCGCACGCAGACGACCGCCTGCAAGCTGTTCATTTCGGCGCGCTCGGGTGCGTCCCGCATCCACATTACGCAGGAGGAGTTCGACAATCCCGCCGTGCCGCCCGGCTTCTGTATGCTGCTGCGAAAATATCTCGGCACCGCGCGCATCGCGGGCATCCACGCCGCGCCCGGCGAGCGCATCCTGTTCGTCGATTTTGACGCGACGAGCGAGCTCGGCGACCGCATACGCGCGACGCTCAGCGTGGAGACGATGGGGCGGTACAGCAACATCGTGCTCGTCATCGACGACCGCGTCGTAGACGCGCTCAAGCGCATCGATTTTGATCACTCAGACGTCCGGCAGCTGCTGCCGGGCCTCGCTTTTTCGATGCCGCCCGCCCAGGCGGGCAAGCTCGTGTTCTGCGAAGCGGCGGACGACGCCGTGATCGCAGCCGTCACACAAAAGCAGAAGCCGCTGTCCGCGGCGCTGCTCGAGTGCATCGCCGGGCTGTGTCCCGCCGTCTGCCGCGAGATCGCTTACCGCGTGGATACCGGCGACCCCGACGCCGATCGCCTGACGGCGGCGCAGACCGCAAAGCTCGCTGAAACGCTCGCGGCGGTGCGCGCGGCAATGAACGGGGACGGCACATTTTTGTCGATCGTTTACGACGGAAAAAAGCCGGTGGAATACAGCTTTATCGAGCTGCGGCAGTACGACGGTCTTACGGTGGTTCGCTTTGACACCGCAAGCGCTATGCTCGACGCGTATTACTGCGAGCGGGACCGCGCCGAGCGCGCCCGCACGCGCTCGAGCGACCTGCAAAAGCAGGTCGGGTCGCTGTGCGACCGCGCGGTCCGCAAGCTCGCCGCGCGAAAAGAGGAGCTGTTGAAGACCGGACGTGCACAGGAAAAGCGCCTGTTCGGCGAGCTGCTCACGGCGAATTTGCACGCCGTCGAAAAGGGCGAAAAGCAGGTCGAGGTGCTCAACTATTATACGGGCGGGACGGTGACTATCCCGCTCGACGCCGCGAAATCCCCCAACGAAAACGCGCAGAAATATTACAAGGAATACCGAAAGCTGACGACGGCGGCGAAGATGCTCGGCTCGCTCATCGAGGAGGGCGAGCGGGAGATCGAATATCTCGCGTCGGTCAAATATGAGATCACCGAAGCGCGCACGGAGGAGGAATTTCTCCTCATCCGCCGCGAGCTGAAGGAAGCGGGCTACCTGCGCAATTTCAAATACAAGCAGGAGAAGAAGCAACGCAGGACAGAGGCGTTCGAGACCTATCGCACAAGCGACGGCTTCACCGTGCGCGCGGGGCGCAACAACGCCGCGAACGAAAAGCTGACGCTGCATCTCGCCGACAGGCGGGACGTCTGGTTCCACATAAAAAACGCGAGCGGCAGCCACGTCGTGCTGGAGACGGGCGGCGCGGAACCGCCGGCACTGTCTTACACGCAAGCAGCGCAGATCGCGGCTTACCACAGCGCGCTGCGGGACGGCGAAAACGTCGCGGTCGATTACACGGCGATCAAAAATGTCCGCAAGGCCGTCGGGCAGCGGACGGGCATGGTCTACTACGAGAGCTATAACACGGCGTATGTGACGCCGGACGAAAAGGCTGTCGAGAGCCTGCGGATAAAATAGCGAAGGCAGCCCGCGGGGCTGCCTTTTTGTTGACGCGGTGATACGACGTTGGCGCTATATGCGCGGCGGGTTCAATTGAAGCAATGCGGACCACCGCGTCGTTTTATGGATAAGAAAGACAAGATCTGAAGGCAAGGACGATTTATGGAAGACGTGCATTCGAACGCCGCGGGGGGAGAGGTGCCCGCCGCGCTGCGCCGCCGCCGGTGGGTGAGCGGTATCTCCATCGCTGTTTTTGTGCTGCTGAGCGTCGCCGTCACCTACTTCGTGGGGATCCCGCTCGTGCGCTCGCTGGAGGAGCCGTCCCGGTTTCGTGATTTCATAGAGAGCGGCGGCTTCTGGGGACGCGCGGCGTTTGTCGGCATCGTTGTGCTGCAGCTGTTCGTGGCGCTCATCCCCGGCGGCCCGCTCGAGGTCGCGGGCGGCTATGCCTACGGCTGGTTCGAGGGGGCGCTGCTGTACGCCCTCGGCACCGTGCTCGGCGTGGCGGTCGTGCTGCTGTTTGTGCGCCGCTTCGGCATGAAAGCGGTGGAGGTGTTTTACAGCCGCGACCGGATTAATTCCCTTTCCTTTATTCGCGATGAAAAGCGGCTGGACGCGCTGCTGTTTTTTCTCTATCTCATCCCGGGCACGCCCAAGGACGCCATCACCTATTTCGCGGGCCTCACGCCCATCACCACCGGGCGGTTCCTGCTTCTGACGACGCTCGCGCGGCTGCCTGCCATCGTCACCTCGACGCTGAGCGGCGACGCGCTGATCGCGGAGGATTACGCGACGGCGGCGGCGCTGTTTATCGCGCTGTCCGCGGTGAGCATCGTCGGCGCCGTTGTCTACGCGCGCTATGCCCGGACGCGGACAGGAAAAAAGTAAAATGCGGCGCGCGCCGCTTATTAAAAGCGGCGAGTCCCCCGCTGCAGCAAGGGCAAAAAGCGCCCGCCGTGCGGGCGGGATCCACCGCTTCAGCGAGCACAAAACGATCCTAAAAACGGAAAAACACAGGGAAACAAAAACGAGCTTCGCGCGGCAGACATGAAAACGCGGGAGTCAAGCCCCCGGTCCCTGACAGAAGACGCTCTTCGTGTTTGGAACGCAGCGTTTTTTTATCTATAAGGCTCAGCTCGTTCGTCCTCGCCGGGAACGCCTTTCGGCGCCGGCGGCACCTTGCCCTTATAGGGCTTGTGCACACCACGCCCGGCGCGGTCATGATTTTACGTTCTTGCGGTGTGCAGCGTCACGCAGACGACCTCCGGCCGGTTGAACAGCCGCACCGGGAAGATGCTGTTGCCGAGACCCCGACTGACATACTCCGTCGTATCGCCGCGGACATAGGCGCCCGCTGTGTACTGCGGAAACAGGCCCTGGTCGGGCGCGTACAGCCCGCCGACGAGCGGCAGCCGCCACTGGCCGCCGTGCGCGTGTCCGGTAAAGACGAGATCGATGCCGAAGCCCGCATACAGGTCGATCAGCTCCGGCCGATGGGACAGCAGGATCCGAAACGCGTCGCCGTCGGCGCACAGCGCGCGCAGCTTGTCCTCCATTCTGGCGAGCGCCTCCGCGTCGGAGGCGTACTGCTTGTCAAATTCAAGGTCGCCGACGCCGAGCAGTTCGACGCTTTGCCCCTCCCGCTCGAGCACGACCTTTTCCCCGTCCAGAACCGTCACGCCGGACTGCTTCAAAAAAACGAGCAGGTCGGCGTATTTTCCGGCGCGCGATTCGTGGTTGCCCGTGACATAATACAGCGGCGCAAGCCCCAGCAGACCGTTGACGAGCGCGCGGGCGTTCTCGGTACCCTCAATATTGCTGTCGATGAGATCGCCTGTGATAAAGATCGCGTCCGGCCGCAACGATTCCACCGCCGCAAGCAGTCGCTTTTGCCCCGCGCCGAAGGTCTTGTTGTGCAGGTCGGACAGCTGAACGATGCGAAAACCGTCAAACGCGGTCCCCACGCGCGGCGACGAATAGTCGCACGCGGAGACGGTCACGTCGTTGTTCTGCCACCATATGAACACGGCGCAGCCGACGAAGATCGCCGCCGCCAGCAGCGCGTTTTTTAATTTAAAAAATTTCATGCGGCCCTCTTTCCAATTCGGGTTCTATTGTAGCATATAAAGATGACGATTTCTTTAAAAGCGCGTCGAAACCTCGGCGCCAAAAAAACGGAGGGGGCCCAAGCCCCCTCCCGGTTTTATTTTCCGCCGTTCTGACCTTCCGTTTCGATCGACAGCAGCAGCTCGACCGCTTTTTCGATGGACTCCGAAAGGCTTGTCGTATTCACGCCGGCGACGAGGATATTGCAGCGCGAGACCGGCACAAGGATCTTCTTCGCCGCGCTGCCCGAGATCGCCTCCGCCATGCGCGGCGTGATCTCGCCGAGCAGCGAGTCAGGCGCCACGACGCCGATAGGCCCGGTGATGACGTCCGCGCGCGCGGCGTTCACGAGCACAGGGTTCTCCCCCGTCGCGCAGGCCGCCGCACCCGCCTTGCGCATCGCCTGCGTCGCCGCGGTGTTCGTTCCCACCGCCACAAGGTCGGCGTCCGGCCGCGCGCGCAGGATCCCCTCCGTGAGCGCCGCGCCGATTCTGCCGCCCTGTCCGTCTACTATCAATATCCGCATATTTCCTCCTCAGGCAAGGCCCAGCGTCTTGATCGCAAAGATCCAGATAAAAAGAGTCAGGATCGACGCCGCCGTCGTCGACAGCACATAATCCCCCGCGAGCCGCGCGTTGCCCCCGTAGATCTCCGCGACGGCGAAGGTGCACACCGCCGTGGGCGTCGCAAAGATTGCGAGCAGCGCGACGAGCGCCGTGCCGGAAAAGCCGAACACCGCTACGCCGACGCCGATGACCAGCAGCGGCACGAGCAGCAGCCGGGCGAGGGTGACCGAGGTCACGAGCTTCCGGCGGCTCGCCGAGGTCTGCAGACTGAACGCCGCACCGAGACCGATAAAAGCGATCGGCGTCGTCGCCGCGCTCAGGCCCGTAACCGTTGTGAGCAGAAACTGCGGCAGCCGCAGCTTTAGAAGCAAAAACAGAATGCCGACCGCCTCGCCGATGAGCAGCGGATTGGTCACGATCTGCTTTAGAATTTTTCCCGCCGACGTTTTCTTATGGCAGCACTTTGCAAAGATAACGGGGGCAATAGCGTTGGAGACGAGGATAGACAAGCACAGAGTAAAGGCGATATTGCCGATGTCGCTCGTGCCGAGGACGCCCTGCGCGAGTGGAATGCCGTAGACCGCCGTGTTGCCGCGCAATATCGCGTGCAGCGATACGCTTGCGTCCCGCCCGTCCGGCACAAGCCGTGGGACGATCACCAGCAGCACCGCCGCAAGAATGAGCAGCGCGGCGAGGATGTATGCATAAAGCCTGAGATCAAAATCTCCCCATGCGCTGTTGTATACGCTCAAAAACAGTGTGCACGGGACAAGCACGCAAAAATAAATCTTATTGATGTCGGTCGCGATGCCCTCGCTGACCGCACCGCACGCCTTGAGAATATAACCGACAAGGCCGTAAAAAAACAGCGGGGCTACGATGTTAAAGGACACGAGAAGGTTACTGAGCATGAAGCCGCCTTTCGTCCGCAGAGAATTGCCGGGACGCTTCCGGGTCTCGCCGGCCGCACGCTTCCGGCGAAAGAACAGCCCCGCGGTTGTTTTTCAGTATAGCACAAAATCCGCGCGATGAAAACACGCCCTCAGGAGACCGCCGCGCCGCCCAGCGTGTAACCCCAAACGCCGTCTGTCAGCTGCGCGGCGCAATGGGTAAAAAAGTAGGCGGCAGTGCCGGAGCACCATGTCCGGACCGAGAAGGTGAAGCTGTCGTCCCCAAAGCGCATATCGGAGAAGGTGACGAGGATGCCGCCGGGAAAGGCGCCTCCTTCGATATAGCTCTGGGCGCACAGCGCATCATAACCGGCCTCGAGCGGCTCGACGCCGTAGGCGCAGGATGCGAGATAGGCGACGGCCGCCCGTTCACCCGCGCTGAGATTCTCCGCGGCGGAGAGATCGAGCGCCAGATACCGCGCCCCGTCGCTCAGCGCTGCATCCATGTTCCACAACGCGTCGATGATCGCCAGATAAAGGCCGACGCGGTCGTCGCCCGCCGTGAGCCGAACAGCCTGCGCGCCGCCGATGCGGGCGGGATAGCTGTCGAGCTGGTTGCCATTATAGTCCATCTCGAGGATGGTTCCGGGCGCGAGAGCATCGTCGGCGCAGTCGGCGAGCGCGCCGTCGCGGCTGACAAAATACAGCCCGCCCGCATCGCCGCCCTGCGCGCATAGCAGCGCGTCGTCGGTGACCCGCACGACAGTCCCGCAAAAGGTCGCGGCCGGCGTGTCGGCTCCGCAGTCGCAAAGCGAGAGCGCGGTGAGCAGCATGAGAACGCACAGCAGTTTTTTCATGGCTTTCTCCCTTCGGACGGCGGTGCGCCGTTCTATTTCAATAGAGGCGCGCGGCGGCCGCTTTGTTGCAAAGCGGGACGAAAAAAGCGGGACCCGGGAAAAGTGTCCCGGGTCCCGCGCCGCAGCGCGCAGCCGTCAAAACTTGACCGACTGCTCTATATACTCTATGACCTCCTGCTCAGTCGTGATGGCCTGCACGTGCGCGGCGATCTTGCGCGCCTGCGCGAGGGTGAACTGGGACAGCGCCATTTTGACCTTTGCGATGTTGGACGGGCTCATGCTGAACTTGCGAAGGCCGAGCCCTGCGAGGATGACCGCCGCCTTGGGGTCTCCGCCGAGCTCTCCGCACACGGAGATCTCCTTGCCGTAGACGTTGAACTGAGCGAAGATGAGCGACAGCACACGGATGAGCGCAGGGGAAAAGCTCTGGTAATAGGAGCTGATCTCGGAATTCATGCGGTCGACTGCGCACAGGTACTGTGTCAGGTCGTTGGTGCCGACGCTCGCGAAGTCGACCTCTCTCGCCGCGAGGTCCGCGATCGCTGCGATGGACGGGATCTCGATCATGATGCCGATCTTCACATCCTTCGCGTAGGGCTGCCCCTTCGCGTCCAGCTCCCTTTTCGCGATCTCCACGAATTCCTTTGCGCGGTGGATGTCGTCGATGCTGCCGATCATCGGGAACATGATCTGCAGGTTGCCGTAAACCGACGCGCGCAGCGCGGCGCGCAGCTGGGTCTTGAAAAGATCGGGGTGATCAAAGCACAGGCGAACAGCGCGCTTGCCGAGGAAGGGGTTGTCCTCCTTTGGTAGCTGCATATATTTGAGCGTCTTATCGCCGCCGATGTCGAGGGTGCGCAGCGTGACGGCCTTGCCCTCCGCGTTCTCCAGCACCTTTTTATAGGCGACGAACTGCTCCTCCTCCGTGGGCAGATGGTCGTTTCCCATGTAGAGGAACTCGGTGCGGAACAAGCCGATATAGTCGCAGTATTCATAGCCGTCCGTGTTGTTCTCGTCGCCGATATTGATGCCGATATGGATGCGCTCGCCGTCCTTGAGACGCGCCTCCTTGGAAAGATAGGCATCCGTCTGCGCGGCGATGCGGTCAAAGTCCGCCTTTTTTCGCAAGAAGCTGTCGACGACCGTCTGCTCGGGGTCGATGCGGACGGTGCCGTCCGTCGCGTCCATGATGACGGTGTCGCCGTCGTTCAGAATATCGACGGCCTCCGGCACGCCGAGGATAACCGGAATTTTATAGCTGCGGGCGATAATGGCGGAGTGGGAGGTCGAGCCGCCGACCTCGGTGATGATCCCGATGACCTTGTCCCGGTCGATGGTCGCCGTATCGCTGGGCAGCAGGTCGTGCGCGACGACGATCACCCTTTCCTGCAGGAGCGACAGGTTTTTCTCCGGTTCTCCCGCGAGGCACCGCACGAGGCGATTGCGAACGTCGCGCAAATCGGCGACGCGCTCGGCGATCAGCTTGTCTTTTGCCTTGCCCAACAGCTGGATGAATTCGCCGAACACGCGGCCGATGGCATAATCCGGCATGGCCCGCTCACTCTTGATGGCGTCGACGACCATGAACTCGATCTCCTCGTCAAAGAGGATCTCCTTGTGTGCGTCGAATATCTTTGCCTTATCGACGTTGCCGTCGGCGGTCAGGGACTCGATGACCGCGTCCAGCTCCTTTTCGGCGCGCGTCTTCGCGTCGTACCACTTCTGCAGATATTCGTCCTCATGGCCCTTTTCAAAATAGGCCTCAAAAACGTCCGCCGTAAACGCCCTGTAAATATAAACCTTTCCGACGGCAATGCCCTCGGAAACGCCGTTGCCCTTAATGATCTTCATTGTGTCACCTCGTTTTGCACTTTTATACAATTATTGTCCCGCGGGTCCCCCTTGAATTATATAAGAATTATACTAACAACCTCTTTTTAAGGCAAGTCCATTTTTCAAAAAACAGAGCTTTTGCGCTGATATATCGCGTTTGCGCGCAGGCCCTTCTTGTAAAGAGCGGGATCGACCGCTAAAATAGGATCAAAGGGAGGCGAGTGATATGCTGATCCTCATCACGGGGCGCGCGGGCAGCGGAAAGAGCGAGACCGTCGCGCAAAAGATAGAAGCGCTCGCGCGAAACGGCGGGCGCAGCGTGCTTGTTGTTCCCGAGCAGGCGTCCTTCGACGCGGAGCGGTCTTTGACGCTGCGTCTGGGCGACGCGCTGTGCCCGCTGTGTGAGGTGCGCAGCTTCCGCCGACTTTGCGCGGATATCTTTGCGGCGCGCGGCGGCGGCGCGCGCCGGCGGCTGAGCGACGCAGCGCGCAGTGTGCTCGTGCGGCGCGCCGTATCCTCGCTCGGCGGCGGCCTTGTCTGTTTTCGACGCATGAAGCGGGACACCGCTTTCTTTACGGCGGCCGCCTCGCTCATCGATGAGCTGAAGAACGGCGGCGTGACGCCGGAGCTCCTCGGGCAGACAGCCGCGCTGTGTCCCGGCGCGCTGTCGCAGCAAAAGCTGCGGGAGCTGTCGCAGATCTACGCCGCATACGAAGCGGCGATCGCGGATAAGTTCTATGACGGCGCGAGCGAGCTGCAACGCGCGGCCGCGCTTTGCCCCGGCGCGGGGATATTTTCCGGGCGGACGGTTTTCCTCGACGGCTTCTCCGGCTTTACGCAGCCGGAATTTTCGATGATCGCCGCGATGGCGGCGCAGGCGGAGGATGTCGTCTGCGCGCTTTGCTGCGGCGACGTGTGGTCGGACGCGGACGACGCGCTCGCGGGGGTGCGGAAAACGGCGCGGCTGCTGCTGGCGCTTGCGAAGCGCGCCGGCGTCGACACGCGCATCGAGCTGTGCGCGGGCGCGCCGCGATATTCAGCGCCGGGGCTCGCTTGCGCGGAGCGGTATTTCTCCGGCGAAAAGGGCGCAGAGCAGGACGCGCGGGGCGTGTTCTCGCCCGTCTGCGGTGATATGTACGACGAGGCGGCCGAGACCGCCGCAGAAATAGCGCGGCTCGTGCGTGAGGAGAGCTATGATTACAGCGATATCGCCGTCATCGTGCGCGACTATTCGCGCTACCGCACCGTCATCGAGCGCACCTTCGACCGGTTTTCCATCCCGTTTTTCAGCGGAGAGGAGCGCACGATGGAGCACTCGCCCGCGGTGTTGTTTTATCTCGCTGCACTGGAGCTCGCGTCCGGGATATCCACCGCTGCGCTCACGCGGCTGCTGCGCACGTCGCTCACGCGGCTTTCGGACGACAGCATCGACGAGCTGCTCAACTATGCTTTTGTGTGGAATATAGACGGCGGCGCATGGTACGCGCCGTTCACGAACAATCCGGACGGCCCGGATGCGCGACGGGACGACGCGCGGCTTGCGCGCATCGAGACAGCGCGCGGCAGCGTCGCAGAGTGGATGGGCGCGTTTATCGACCGCGCGAAGGGAACGGACGGCGCCAGCGCGCTGCGGGAGGTCTACGGGCTGTTCTGCGCGTGCGGCGCGGCGGACGGGCTCGCCCGCGCGCAGACCGACGTCCGCGCAGAAGCGAGCGCCGCGCTCGCGCTGACCGATCAGCTTTATGCGATCCTTGAGGGCGAGGACGCCTCGATCGCGGAGACGCGGGAGCTGCTGCGCCTTATCGCCGCCGCAGCGCCTGTGCGGGAGATCCCGCCCGCCCTGCAGCAGGTGAACGTCGGCTCCGCCGACCGTATCCGCACCGACAACCCGCGCGCCGTGTTTATACTGGGCCTAAACGACGGCGTGTTTCCGCGCACGAGCTTTGACGCGCCGCTGCTGAGCTTCGCGGAACGCGAGCTGCTCGCACAGCAGGGAGCGGCGCTCAGCCATGACTTTGAGACGACCGTCACGATGGAGGAGCTGTATTTGTACCGCGCCGTGAGCGCCCCACGGGAAAGGCTGTACTTGTGCCGGCCGACGCTGGACGGTCGGGGAACCGCGCTGCGGCCAAGCGCCGCCGTCGCGGCTTTCATAGAAACGAACGGCGCCGAAGCGATGCCAGCGGATCCGCTGCGGCGCGTTGTCAACGGTGATACGGCGGCATCCGTGTATGCGGCGGCGCTCGAGCGCGGCGACGCCGCGCTCGCCCGGACGCTGCTTGCGTCCGGGTACGGCGGCGCTTGCGTCGCCGTGCGCGCCGCTGCGCAGGCTCCTGCCTACGCGCTGCTCGACACCGAAGCGCTGCGCCGCAGCCTTGGGGATCCGCTGACGCTGTCGGCGAGCCGGATCGAGGCTTTTGAAAAATGCCGGTTTTCCTATTTCCTGAGCTATACGCTCGGGATAAGGCCGCTCACGAAGGCCGAGATGTCCCCGGTGGAGGCGGGCACCTTCGTACACGCCGTAATCGAGCGGGTGATGCGCGCGCTCGGCGGAGACCTCACGAATGTCGCCGTCCCCGCGCTGACGACGCTCACCGAGGAGAGCGCACAGGCATTTCTGGACGCGCGCATCGGCTCGCTCGCCCGGACGGACGCACGTTTGCAGTATATCGCCGAATGCCTGAAAAAGCAGGCGGTGCGCCTGCTGCTGCGTCTGCGGCGGGAACAGCTGCAGAGCAGCTTTCGCCCGCGCGATTTTGAGCTGAAGCTCGGCAGGGATGTTCCCGCCCTCGTCGTGGAGACGCCCGACGGCGACCGGCTGCGCGTGGAGGGCTCGGTCGACCGCGTCGATACTTTTGAGAAGGACGGCGTGAGCTATGTCCGGGTCATCGATTATAAGACGGGAGAGAAGCATTTCAACCTTGCGGATATTTTCTATGGACTGAATCTGCAGATGCTGCTGTATCTGTTTGCCATATGCGACGGCGGCGGCGCGCGCTACAAAAACACGATCCCGGCCGGGGTCCTTTATATGCCGGCGGACCCGGCCGCGCCGACAGTAGCGGAGGAGAGGGCCGCGCAGCAGGCCGAGCGCGCCTATCGCATGGATGGGCTGCTGCTCGACGATCCGAAGGTGCTGCACGCGATGGAAAGCGAGGGGCGCGGCATTTTCATCCCGGTGGAAACGGACACGGAGGGTAAACCGATCCATCTGAGAGGTAATTCGCAAAAGGACAAGCTCGCGTCGCTTGAGAAGCTCGGCAGCATTAAAAAGCACATTGACGCGACACTCGTGGAGATGGCGCAGGCGCTGTACGCGGGTGATATCGGCGCAAACCCGCTGAACGCGGACAATGAGAACGGCGCGTGTACGTACTGCGAGTTTTCCGCAGTGTGCCGGCGCGATCGTGTGGAAACGGAGCGGAAACGGGAAACGATCGATACGGCAGCGCTGTTTCAGGAGGGAGGCGAGGGCAATGGCTGAGCAATGGACGCCGCGGCAGCGGCAGGCGATCGAGGCCCGCGGCGGCACGGTGCTCGTCAACGCGGGGGCCGGCAGCGGGAAGACCTCGGTACTCGTGGAGCGCATCATATCGCTTCTCACCGACCGGGAGCATCCCATGCCCGCCGATCGATTTCTCGCGGTGACCTTTACCAACGCCGCGGCGAACGGTCTCGCCGCGCGATTGCACGAAGCGCTGCAAAGGCGCATCGACGCACAGCCGGACGACCGTTTTATACGGCGTCAGAATCTTTTGCTGCGCCGTGCGCCGATATGCACCGTCCACGCGTTTTGTATGCAGCTGCTGCGGGAGCACGCGAACGAGCTCGACATTCCGCTCGACTTCACCGTTTTCGATGAGCTCTCCGCTGCGGCGCTGCATGAAAGCGTGCGCGCACGCACGCTCGGCGAGCTGTACGCGGACGCGTCGAGCGGTCTGCGCGAATTCTCCGCTCTGTTCGGCCGTTCGCGCTCGGACGCCGAAACGCCGGACATGATAGAGCAGCTGTATAAATATGAATGCAATTTGGCCTTCCCGGAGCGCTGGCGCAGCCGATGCCTGTCCGAGCTTGCGGAGGTTCCGTTTCCGAGCTCGGCGGCGGGACGGTTCCTCGTTTCTTATGCGCTTGACGCGCTGCGCTCGGCAAAAGCGATATGCGTGGCGGCCCTCGCGCTGTGCGACGAGGACGAGGTCCTCGTCAAGGCTTACGCGCCGGCGATCGAGGGCGACCTCGACGATGTGAACCGACTCTCAGCGCTGTGCGAAAAGGGCGTATGGGATGATTTGTGCGCGGCGTTTCGCACGTATTCCCCACACAGGCTCGGCAGCTCAACCGGCGCACAGACGTCCGTCAGGGACCGTGCAAATGCGCTGCGGAAGGCAGCGAAGGGCATTATAACCGACCTGTCGACGAAATGCTTTTTCGCGGACACCGCGGCGTGCGACGTCGATCGTCTGCGCACGGACAAGGCTCTGCGGGCGTTGTTCCGCGCGACAGACGTTTTCAGCGCGCATCTGTATGAAGAAAAGTGCCGGCGCCGCTGTTTTGAATTCAGCGATCTCGAGCGGCTGGCGCTGCGGCTGTTGTGCGGCGCGGACGGGAATCCGACGCCGGCGGCGGCGGAGATCGCCGCGCGCTATGACCAGATTCTCGTCGACGAATATCAGGACACCAACGAGGTGCAGGATCTGATCTTCCGCCTGATCTCGCGCGACGAAAAAAATCTGTTTTTCGTCGGCGACGTAAAGCAGAGCATCTACAGATTCCGGCGCGCAGACCCGGAGATATTTCTGCGCCGCCGCGCGAGCTGCTACCCGCCGGATGCAGGGCTTTTCCCCATGCGCATCGATCTCGCGGAAAATTTCCGCAGCGGGCGTCCGGTCATCGAGGCGGTCAACGGCGTGTTTGAAAGCGTGATGTCCGCGCAGGCGGGCGATACCGATTACGGCCCGGGGGAGGAGCTGCTGCCCTATGCCGGCAGCAGCGAGCAGGAGCCGATCGGCATGGAGCTCATGTTTTGCGAGAGCGAGCCGGAGGCGATCGCCGCGCACATCCGCGCGCGGCTGGACGAGGGATACAGCATCGACGACGGCGGCGTGCTGCGGCCTTGCCGCGCGGGAGATTTCTGTATTCTTCTGCGCTCTGTGAAGGGCCGTGTGCAGCCATATGCGCAGGCGCTTGAAGCGCGCGGCATCCGCGTATGTGCGGACATGAGCGACAATTTCAATGAAAACAGCGAGATCGCGGTGCTGCTGTCGCTGCTGCGGGTCATCGCCAATCCGCGGCGGGACGTGGATCTGTGCGCGGTGCTGCTGTCGCCGCTGTTCGGGTTTACGCCAGACGAGCTGCTCGCGATTCGCGCAGACGGGCAGGGAGCTTCCTTCTGCGCGGCGCTGCTGCGCGGACAAGGCGACCGTGTGCGCGCCTTTCTCGCGGTGCTCAAAAGGCTGCGCGCGCAGGCCGCACGGCTGGGCGTCGGCGAGCTGACGGAGCTCGCCGTGGATACGACCAACGCCGAGGTGCTGTTGTGCGCGGGTGCGGATTGTTCCCGCAGACAGGCAAACATCCGAATGCTCATCGATTATGCGCGCAGCTTTGAGAGCACTACAGACGCTTCGCTCGAGAGCTTCATCGCCGTCTGTGCATACGCAGGCGAGGAGAACAGGATATCGAAGGACGGCGGGTTTTCACAGTCGGCGGACGCCGTCTCCATCCTGTCCGTGCACAGTGCGAAGGGACTTGAGTGGCCGATCGTCATCTTCGCGAATGCGGCTAAACCTTTTAACCTGCGGGACAATCGTATACCCCCTTTGCAGCTCGACGCGGCGCTGGGCGCGGGATTCCGCATCAAAACCCAGTTGGAGGACGGCGGCGTATACAATCGCGCGACGCCCATGTACCGCGCGCTTTCCCTGCAGGGGATCGCGCGCGCCAATAGCGAGGAGATGCGGGTGCTGTACGTCGCGTTCACGCGCGCGAAGCAGCAGCTCATCGTCGCGGCGTCGCCGAGCGACCCCGGGAAGACCATAGAGGACCTTCTGCCGCTCGCCGATTTTGAACGGATCGATCCGTTTGTCGTTCTGACGCAAAGCAACGCGCTGCCGTGGATCCTGCTTCCGCTGCTGCAGAAATACGGGGCGGATATCCTGTCCTGCACGGATGCGCCGTGGTCCGCGGGACCGTACCGCATTTCCTGCGTGCGCGCGCCCGAAGCGCAGCCCGAAGCGCCCGAAGCGCCCGAAGCGCAGCCCGACGCCGCGGCGCTCGCGGCGCTCGAACGCCGCGCGGCGTTCCGCTATGGGAAGCAGGCGCTGACGGCGATCCCCGCGAAGCGCACAGTCAGCGAGCTCGCGAAGGACGCGGCGGGCGCGCCGCTGTATTGTCCGTCCTATGCGCGCGGGAGCCTGTCGGGCGCGGAAAGGGGCAGCGCGCTGCATCTGTTCATGCAGCTTGCGGATTACCGCGCGGCTGCGGCTAACCCGCAGGCGGAGCTCGCGCGCCTCGTCGCGGGAGAATACATCGACGCGGCTGCTGCGGCGACTATCTCGCTTGCGAAGGTCAGGGCCTATTTCGACAGCCCCCTCGGACAGCTTGTTTTAAATGCCGGCACGGTGCTGCGGGAATACGACTTTTTGGACGCCCTGCCTGCGCGTGAGATCTCCCCCGACGCGCCGGAGGACGCCGTCGTCATGATCCAGGGCATCGCCGACTGCATCGCGCTCGAAGCGGACGGCGCGGTGCTCATAGACTATAAATCCGACCGCGTGCAGAGCGCCGACGTTCTCGTCGGGCGCTACGCCCGGCAGCTCGCGCTGTACGCGCGCACGCTGTCCCGCCGCCTGCCCGTGCCCATCCGCCGCATCGCGCTGTATTCCTTCCATCTCGGCACGGCGATCGACCTGCCGCTCGGGGATACGGTCGGCGCCGTTTGAACCGCGGGATTGCATTTTGACACGACCGCGCTACAATAGAAAAGCAAGGATAAAAACACGTCCCGGTAGGTAGTCCGGGAGTCCCCCTTTTGGGGATCAGTAACCTGCCTCCTTTGGTTGTCCGTTCCTTGCGAGCATATGCAAAAGGAGGAATCACCATGGCCGATATCGCGGCAAGCTTCACCGTTTTATTCGAGGATCCGTTTTGGGTCGGCGTGTATGAACGCGTCGACGGGCGGCGCTACAGCGTCTGCAAGGTCACGTTCGGCGCGCAGCCGAAGGAGAGCGACGTATATGCTTTCCTGCTGCGGAGCCGGGATGCGCTTCGGTTCAGTCCCACCGCCGCGGCGGCGGATGTCGGCGACAGGCGCATCAACCCGAAGCGCCTGCAGCGGCGCATTCAAAAGCAGCTGCAGCCTGCGGGCGTCGGCACGAAGGCGCAGCAGGCGATCCGGGCGCAGTGCGAGCAGGGAAAGCTGGAGCGAACGCTTCACTCCCGGGAGCAGCGCGAAGCGGAAAAGCAAAGGCAGTACGAGCTGCGCGCGGAAAAGCGCAAAGAGAAGCACAGGGGGCGTTGAGCCCCCTGTGCTTTTATGTATCGTGTTATTTCAGACGTCCCGCTCAAAGCCGAGATAGCGCGTGCCTCGGAAGGACAGCGCCCCGGCATCCCCCTCGGCGAGCAGGCCGTAATCCCTGCCGCGCAGATGGAATTCCCGCCGTTCACCGCCGTCGAATTCGAACGTCGCATAGTAGCGCGTCGAGCTGCTCGATATGGGCATATTGCCGTTCATCTGCGTGTGGTGCGTCGTATCGCCGCGCTTCGTGACGACCCGCGCGCGCACCGTCTCGACGGGGGAATCGTTGTTCTTCTTCCATTGAATGAGCCCTTTGATCGCCGTGACAAGGATGATGGACAGGATCACGGCGAACACGAGTTTAACGAGCAGGGTGAAAATATTGAAAAAGCTGAAATCGAACATCGGCACCACAGACGTCATCTCAAAACTCCAGCGACTTCTCAATGAGCGAGGGGAGCTCCTCAATCTTGACGCGCTGCTGCTGCATGGTGTCGCGGTCGCGCACCGTCACGCAGCCGTCGCTCTCGCTGTCGAAATCATAGGTGACGCACATCGGCGTGCCGATCTCGTCCTGTCTGCGATAGCGCTTGCCGATGGAGCCTGCCTCGTCGTAATCGATCATGAAATGCTTCGCGAGCGTGTCGCGCACCTTGAGCGCCGGCTCGCTGAGCTTTTTGGACAGCGGCAGCACGCAGGCCTTATAGGGCGCGAGCGCCGGATGCAAGCGCAGCACGACGCGGGTGTCGCCGCCCTCGAGCGTCTCCTCATCATATGCGTCGCACAGGAATGCGAGCGCCACGCGGTCGGCGCCGAGCGACGGCTCGACGACATACGGGACATACCGCTCGTTTGTGTCGGGGTCGAAATAGGACAGGTCCTTGCCGCTGTGGTTGATGTGCTGCGTCAGGTCGAAGTCGGTGCGGTCGGCGATGCCCCACAGCTCGCCCCAGCCGAACGGGAACAGGAATTCGATGTCGGTCGTCGCCTTGGAGTAATGCGACAGCTCCTCCTTTTCGTGATCGCGCAAGCGGAGATTTTCGTCGCGCAGTCCCAGCGACAGCAGGAAATCGTGGCAGTATTTGCGCCAGTAGGTGAACCACTCGAGATCGGTGCCGGGCTTTACAAAGAACTCCAGCTCCATCTGCTCGAACTCGCGGATGCGGAAGATAAAGTTGCCGGGCGTGATCTCGTTGCGGAAGCTCTTGCCCACTTGCGCGACGCCGAACGGCAACTTGCGGCGGGTCGTGCGCTGGATGTTCGCGAAGTTGACGAAGATGCCCTGCGCCGTCTCGGGGCGCAGGTAGATCTCGTTTTTCGCGTCCTCCGTCACGCCCTGATAGGTCTTGAACATCAGATTGAACTTGCGGATGTCGGTGAAATCGCACGCCCCGCAGTCGGGACACGCGATGTTGTTGTCGCGGATGTAGGCGCTCATCTGCTCAAAGGACCAGCCCGCCGGGTTGCCGCCCGCCGCTTCGATGAGCTGGTCGGCGCGGTGGCGGGTATGGCACTGCTTGCAGTCCATGAGCGGGTCGGAGAAGCCGCCCACGTGCCCGGAGGCGACCCACGTTTCCGGGTTCATGAGGATGGCGGCGTCGAGGCCGACGTTGTACGTGCTCTCCTGCACGAACTTTTTGCGCCACGCGTTTTTGACGTTGTTTTTAAATTCCACGCCGAGCGGGCCGTAGTCCCACGAGTTGGAAAGGCCGCCGTAGATCTCGCTGCCGGGATAGACGATGCCGCGCCCCTTGCACAGCGCGACGATCTTGTCCATTGTCTTTTGTGTGTTGTCCATGCGAAGTACCCCCCAAAATCCTCTGCAAATATATATCACTATACCATTTCGCGGCCGTTCCCGCAATCCCGCGCTGAAAATTCGGCGCGCCGTTCCCGCGCGACGCCGACGCCGCCCAGGGGCGCGGGAGCGCATAGCTGCCTTCGCATTTCATCAGGGAAAGGCGCCGCGCCGACCGCAGACGAAATATTGTGCGGCGAACGCGCCGGCGGCAGTAGATTCCGACACGGAAAAAGGATATAATACAGATACCTGAGAGGGGGAACGCAAATGCATTGTACAAGAGAGATAACACAGGATTTAGTCTGGGTGGGCGCGGACGACCGGCGGCTCGCCATGTTCGAGGGCGTCTACTCGGTGCCGGGCGGGGTGTCCTATAATTCCTATCTGCTGCGGGACGAGAAGACGGTGCTGTTCGACACTGTCGACAAGGCGGTCTCGCGCGTGTTCTTTGAGAATGTCGCGCACGCGCTCGGCGGGCGGACGCTCGATTACGTCGTCGTGCTGCACATGGAGCCGGATCATTCCGCGACGCTCGGCGAGCTGCTGCTGCGCTACCCCGGCGTCACGGTCGTGTGCTCCGAAAAGTCCGTGCAGATGATGCGCCAGTTCTTCGGCGCGGACGCGGACGGCTGGCATATCCAGACGGTCGGCGAGGGCGGGACGCTGTGCGTCGGCCGCCGCACGCTCAGCTTTTATATGGCGCCGATGGTCCACTGGCCGGAGGTCATGGTCGCCTACGACGACGCGGACAAGGCGCTGTTTTCCGCCGACGCGTTCGGCAGCTTCGGCGCGCTCAACGGCGCGCTGTTCGCGGACGAGGTGGATTTCATGCGCGACTATCTCGATGAGGCGCGGCGCTATTACGCCAATATCGTCGGCAAATACGGCGCGCAGGTGCGCTCGCTGCTCAAAAAGACGGCGGGGCTGGACATCCGGCTGCTGTGCCCGCTGCACGGCTTTGTGTGGCGGCGCGATATCGAAAGCTATGTGGAAAAGTATCAGAAATGGAGCAGTTATTCGCCGGAGGATGCGGGCGTTATGGTCGCCTACGCTTCGGTCTACGGCAACACAGAAAACGCGGCGGCGATCCTTTCGACAAAGCTGCGCGAGGCGTGCGTGCGCACGGTGATGTACGACGTGTCGGTGACGCCGGCGTCCGAGATCATCGCCGCGGCGTTCCGCTGGAGCCATCTGGTCTTCGCCTCCACCACCTACAACATGGGCGTCTTTGTGACGATGGACGAGCTGCTGCGCGACCTCGCGGCGCACGGGCTGCAAAACCGCACCGTCGCGCTCATCGAGAACGGCTCCTGGGCGCCCGCGAGCGGAAAGCTCATGCGGGAGATCCTCGCGCCGCTCAAGGATATGCGAATCCTCGAGCAGACGCTGAGCCTCCGCTCGGCGCTCAGAGAGGATCAGTCTGCGGAGATGGACGCGCTCGCGCAGGCGCTGCTCGCGACGCTGCCCGCACAGGCCGCCGCCGCGCCCGCGCAGGGGGCGGTCGAGCCGGACGCCTTCTTCAAGCTCTCCTACGGCCTGTTCGTGCTCACCGCGCGGGAGGGAGAAAAGGACAACGGCTGCATCATCAACACCGTTTTGCAGCTGACCGATACGCCCAAGCGCATCTGCGCGGCCGTCAACAAGTCGAACTACACGCACGGCATGATCGCGCGCACGGGCCGGTTCAACATTTCCGTGCTCACCGAGGAGACGCCGTTCGATGTATTCAAACATTTCGGGTTTCAAAGCGGGCGGGACGTCGACAAGTTCGCGGGCTGCGCGCAGGAGCTGCGCGCGCACAACGGCGTGCTGTATCTTCCGAAATACACGAACGCTGTCCTGAGCGGCCGCGTGGTCGAGACTGTCGACTGCGGCACCCATTCGCTGTTCGTCGCCGAGGTTGACGAAGCGCGCGCGCTGTCCGCGGCGCCGTCGGTCACCTATGCGTACTATTTCGCAAACATCAAGCCGAAGCCGCAGCCGAAGCCGGCGGCCGGCCGCGTCGGGGTCTGCCGCATCTGCGGATACGTCTATGATGAAGCGAAGGAGGGCACGCCCTTCGAGCAGCTGCCGGCCGACTGGGTTTGCCCGCTGTGCAAGCACCCGAAATCCGATTTTGAGCTGCAAAAATAATGTATCCCGGCGCGGCGCGCCGATCATTCATTTATAAAACATAAGGAGTTCTGTCATGAAGTACGTTTGCGACATCTGCGGCTGGGAATACGACGAGACGCTCGGCGCGCCCGAGCTCGGCATCGCCCCCGGCACAAAATTCGAGGACCTGCCCGAGGACTTCACCTGCCCGCTGTGCGGCGCCGATAAGTCCATGTTCAAAAAGGCCTGAGCGCTTTTTCCGGCCGATCGCAGAAAAGCCCCCCGATCGATATCGGGGGGCTTTTCATGGAGGTATCCTGCCGCTTGATTATTTTCATCGGCGACGCAGTTCTCGCAGCCGTCCCTCCGGGACGTTTCAGATCGGTACAGTTCAGATGCGGCGGCATCGTCGTCCGGAACCAACCGCAAAAAGTTGGCAGCGACAGCAAACCGTAAACGAGGGCGTTTACAACCGAGCAGGTTTGCCGAGCGTGACTTTTTGCGAAAAGGAGGAGCAAGGTAGCGGAGCGGATGACATTTTTACATAAAAATGTCGGAGCAAGGCGAACTTTGCTCCGACGTGGTGCCGGTAGTCGGGGTCGAACCGACACGGTATCGCTACCACTGGATTTTGAGTCCAGCACGTCTGCCAATTCCATCATACCGGCTGATGTTTTTTAATTATAGCACAACCGCGCGATTGGTTTCAATACATTACAATTTGATTCAGCTGTTGTATTTTTCTCCGTTTGCTGTTATACTACGTAATGGATTCTAAGGATTATAGGTTACATGATCAAAGACAAAACTTTTTATCGCTCTCTGCTTGCGATCGCTGTGCCGATCGCGCTGCAAAACATTATAGGCTTCGGCGTACAGATGCTGGATACGATCATGGTCGGCTCGCTTGGCGACACCGCTCTTTCGGCGGCCTCGCTCGCGAACCAGCCTTTTTTTGTGTTCATGATCTTCAGCTTCGGGCTGGCCTCGGGCGGTTCCGTGCTCATCGCGCAGTATTGGGGCCGCGGCAACACCGACGTTGTTCGCCGCGTCATGGGTATTTCGATGCGCTGCGTCGCGCTTGCGTCCGTCCTGTTTGCGACCCTCTGCTATGCGTTCCCGCTGCAGATTATGGACATCTTTTCCAATGAGCCGGACGTTATCGAAGCGGGCGCCTCCTACTTGCGCGTCGTCGTTTTTTCCTATGTGTTTTATGGCGTTTCCAACTGCTACTTGACCGCGTTGCGCGGCGTGGAAAATGTAAAGCTCGCCACGGGCGTTTACGGCGTTTCCTTTTTTGTCAACGCATTCTTCAACTACGCGTTTATTTTTGGAAAGTTCGGGTTTCCCGAGCTCGGGCTCGTGGGCGCCGCGTGCGGCACCGTTATCGCGCGCATATCCGAGTTCCTGATCGTCCTTCTTTATTCCTCCTTTATTGAAAAGAAGATCGGATTCAAGCTGCGCATGCTCTTCCAAAGCGAGCGCGAACTGTGGAGCGACTTCATTCGCCACAGTCTGCCGGTGGTCGGCAGCGAGCTCGTATGGAGCCTCGGCTCTGTAACGCAGGCGGCCATCATCGGCAACATCGGCTCCATCTTTGTATCCGCCAACAGCATTGCGAGCGTCGCCCAGCAGCTCGCCATGGTCATGATGTTCGGCGTGGGCAACGCGGCCGCCGTGCTGATGGGCAAGACCATTGGCGCAGGCCGGGCCAAAGAGGCGAAGACGATGGGGCGCACCTTTCTCGTATTGGCGCTCGGCGTGGGGCTGTTGTCGTGCGGCATTATCCTGCTGCTGCGCACGCCGATGCTCGGATTTTACCGTGTCAGCGACGAGACGAAGAAGCTCGCGTTTGAGATCATGGGCGTGATGTCCTTCATCATGCTGTTTGCCCCCGTCGAGACGACCTGTATCGTCGGCATTCTGCGCGGCGCGGGAGATACGCGCTTTGCCTTTGCCGTGGACGCCGGGTGCACCTGGCTCATCGGTGTGCCGATGGGATTTCTCGCCGGCTTTGTCTGGAAGCTGCCGGTGCTGTGGGTGTACGTCTTTCTCCGCAGCGACGTCTTTGTGCGCATCGCCCTGTGTTTGACCCGTGTTCTGCGCGGCAATTACATAAAAAACGTCACAAGAGATATATAAAAAGATAAATGTTGACAAATTTTTGTATAACTACTATAATAAATCAGTACGGTTCAAATGATTTGATTCGGGTAACAGAACGCTGAAAAATTTTGATTCCGGCGGACCCCGTGAGCTTTCGCGGGTGATGACCGCTTATATGCCGTATATTCGCAAACGTGCGAATGCTGCCGCCGGCGGCGGCCTTGAGAGCGACGATCTGGTGCAGGAAGGACTTATCGGTCTTTTTCAGGCACTGGAGACATACGACGACACGCAGGACGCGAGCTTTTCTACCTACGCGATCACCTGCATCAACAACGGCATGAACGCCGCGCTGCGAAAAGCGGCGCGAAAAAAGCAGCAGCCGCTGCGCGGCTACTATTCCCTGAGCGCGCAGGACGCCGACACGCTGCCTGACGCGGCGAGCGTGGAAGAGCTCGCCATTGCGAAGGAGGCGTACGCGGCCGTTCAGCAAAAGATTCGCGATCACCTTTCTGATTTTGAACGAGATGTTCTCGCTTTGTATCTTCTCGGATATGATTACAACGCACTGGCCGCACGGCTCGACACCACCCCGAAATCCGTCGACAACGCACTGCAGCGGGCGAGAAAAAAACTGAAGTAAGCAACAGCCGCAAGGCTCTCGCTATATGCCCTTTGTAGCTCAAAGGAAGAGCATTGGTTTCCAAAGACGTCGGGTCGGTACCGTCCGGGGGCAATCCAACAATATTTTTTCCCAACTGAAAGAGGAGAACAAAGCACATGTACGAAGACAAAACCCTAATTTGCAAAGAGTGTGGCCAGGAATTCGTTTTTACGGCCGGTGAGCAGGAGTTCTACGCGAGCCGCGGCTTCGAAAACGAACCCCAGCGCTGCAAGAACTGCCGCGACGCCCGCAAGAACGCAGGCCGCACCAACCGCGAGATGTTCACGGCGACGTGCGCGCGCTGCGGCGGCGAGGCGAAGGTTCCCTTCAAGCCCCGCGAGGACCGTCCTGTTTACTGCAGCGACTGCTTCGCGAAGATGAAGGAAGAGGAAGGCAGATAACCTGAATTCCCAAAGGGCGCTCCGGAAGGAGCGCCCTTTTTCTTTGCGCGCGATCGCTTTTCAAAACAGAATAAACATGCTATAATAAAATACAATAATGAACGGAGGCACTACCATGAACGTAACGAGAGATTCCGTTATCGGCGATATCCTCGACAACGACGTCGAGACCGCTCAGTTCTTTTTTGATATCGGCATGCACTGCCTTGGCTGTCCCGCTTCGCGCGGAGAGACCATCGAACAGGCGTGCGCGGTGCACGGCACCGATCCGGACGAGCTTATCGCGAAGATCAACGCCCACCTCGCCGGCAAATAAAGAAACGGGAACAGCGCCGCGCCTCGACAGGCGCCGGCGCTTTTTGCTGCTTATGATCAGGTTATCAAGACGTTTGCTCTGCGCGGCGCAGGCGGTGCGGCCGGGCGCGCGGGTCGCCGACGTCGGCTGCGACCACGGGAAGCTGTGCGCGTATCTTCTGGAAAACGGCCTCGCGAGCGCGGCTGTCGCGACGGACATCAGCGCGCTCTCGCTTGAGAAGGCGACGGCGCTGCTTGCGTCGCTCGGCATGGGCGACCGGGCGCGGACGGTGCTGTGCGACGGGCTGAGCGGCGTTGCGCCGCAGGAAGCGGACGACGTCGTCGTCGCGGGCGTCGGCCCGGACACGGCGGCGCATATCATCGGGGATTGCGCGTGGCTGCGGGATGCCGACAAGCGGCTGATCCTCGTGCCGGCGTCCCACCACGAGCGGCTGCGCCGCTGGCTCGCCGGTGCGGGCTTCGTCACAGACGACGAGCGCGCGGTTTGCGAGGGCGGGCGGTGTTACACTGTTATTGCGGCGCACTATACAGGTGTGCGCGCCGCGCTGACGTCCGCGCAGGCGACGCTGGGCCGGCTGCGCTGCGACAGCGAGGACGCGCTGTGTTATTATCAGCGGGAATATGAAAAAGCGCTGCGCTTGTATGAGGCGGATTGCGGTGAGGACAAGCGCACCGCAGCGCTGGAGATCCTGCGGGCGATCGAAAAGACGCCCGGCTTTCCGGGGAAAGACAGGTAAAAAACAGAACACGATGTAAAAAGCGGACGAGCCGGCTGCCGGGTCGTCCGCTTTTTTAGCTATGTGTGTTGTGCGGGCTGCTTAAAACGCAGCGCTGCGGTTGCATAAGCGTCGCGCAGCGGAAAGCTATTTGCATTTGTAGGCGAAAATGGTCACGGTGCCCTTTCCCCTGAACTTTTTGATGTCGTACATATCCGGGCATCCCTCGATGAGCTTCGGAAGCTTGGAATACCCGAACGACCGAACGTCAAAATCCGGCTTCACCCTTTTAATATACGTGCCGGCGGAGCTCACATTAACAAACTCATCCTCGTCCTGGTAGGTTTCCCAGGCTTTGCGGAGAAGCGCATGCACAACCTGCAAACTGTCGGGCTTGCTCGTGCTCTCCTCGTTGCTGTGCGGAGCTTCCGCGACGGCAACCGCCGCGTCTGCGGGCGGCAAAGCGGCATCCTCTTCCTCTTGGGAAGACTCGGCGGAGTTTAGATTTTCCAAAAACACAAACTCGTCGCAGGAATTTCTAAAGGATACGGGCGTTTTGTGTTCTCCGACGCCGATCACATACACACCGGATTCATGCAGCTTGATGGACAAGGGGGTGTAGTCACTGTCGCTGGACACGAGCACAAACCCGTCATAGATGCTGCTGTGTAGCAGTTCTATGGCGTCAATGACGAGCGCCATGTCCGTTGCGTTCTTTCCGGTCACATAATCAAACTGCTGTTCTGGCTTTATTGCGAGGCGCTTCAGCTCCTCCTCCCAGTTCTTGAGGTTGTCCTTTTTCCAGTTGCCGTAAGCGCGCTTAACAACGATCCGCCCGCGTGTTGAAATTTCCTGAAGGATCAGCTCAAGCTTTCTGAACCGCGTATTGTCCGCGTCGATCAAAACGACAATTCTTTCCAGTGTATTCATAATTCACCTGCTTTACTTGTTGTGCCGCCCCGCTGTTCGGCTTACACGGATGCCGCGTCGGCGGTATTCTTTTTTTGTCCGTCACATGAGAAAATATACGGTTGTTATAAGAAATATCGCCGCAAGCGATAAAAACTTGCGGCGACGTGGCGGAGAGAGTGGGATTCGAACCCACGGTGAGTTACCCCACGCCGGTTTTCAAGGCCGGTGCCATAGACCAGCTCGACCATCTCTCCACAAGGACGGCGGCGAAATGTGCCGCCACTCTATTTTACTCGGTGTAGTCCACGACGTCAACAATTTTGCCGCCGCGCACATAAACGCGCTGTACCCGCCGCGAAATTCCGCACATCAGCTCATAGCTGATCGTCCCGGCGATCTTTGCGATGTTGTCGAGCGAGATGGGGGAGCCGCCGCCGAACAGGGTGACCACATCGCCCTCCTGCACATCGACGCCGGTGACGTCGAGCATCATCTGATCCATGCATACCCGGCCGATGACCGGCACGACCGCGCCGCCGACGTAGCCGAGGCCCTTGCCGGACAGCGCGCGCACATAGCCGTCCGCGTACCCGATGGGCACCGTTGCGACGACTTTGTCCGCGTCGGCAGTGTAGGTGCATCCGTAGCTGACGCACTCGCCTTTTTGAACGGGTTTGACGAGCGCCGCGACGGTCTTGAGGGTCATGACAGGGCGCAGATCAAGCTTGGTATGGGCGGCGTCCATAGGCGTCTCGCCGTAGAGAATGAGGCCCGGCCGCACCATCTCGTGGTAATATTCGGGATACAGCAGCGTGCCCGCGCTGTTGCAGCAGTGCTTGTGAAAAAATATGCAGCCGCGGTCGTCGAGGCCCTGTGCGACCGCCTCGAACAGCGCGTGCTGACGGCGGGTATACGCGAGGCTTTCCTCGCTGTCCGGCTCGTCTGCGACGGCAAAGTGGGTAAACATACCCGTGACGCGCAGATGCGCGTCGGCGCAAACGGCGGCGATCTCGTCGGCCGCGCCGCGCGCGTCGCGCGCCGCAAATCCGATGCGGGACATGCCGGTGTCAAGCTTGATGTGGACGTCCGGGCGCACGCCCGCGGCGGCGGCGGCTTTCGAAAGGCTGCGCGCGTAGTCGGCGCCGAGCACCGACTGCGTGATGTTCTGCTGCGCGAGCTCGGCGACGTTCTCCTCGGGCGTATAGCCGAGAATAAGGATCGGCTTTGTGACGCCGTAGCGGCGCAGTGCCTTCGCCTCGTTGATGTTGGAGACGCCGAACCAGTCCGCCCCCTGCGCTTGCAGCGTCTGCGCGACCTGCTTTGCGCCGTGGCCGTAGGCGTCCGCCTTCACGATGGCCATAATGTCGACCGCGCGGCCGACCTGGCGGCGGATCTCGTTGAAATTATGGGCGAGCGCGTCGAGGTCGATCTCGACCCATGTGCGTTTGAGCTGGCGCACGCTCACACCCCCTTTTGGAAATACAGATTATTTGATGTAGCCGATATGACGCGGCAGGCCGTTCTCCATGATCGGCTCGACCTCGCCGAGAATGAGCGGCCGCACATAATCGCGGAACTCCTTTGTGACATAGTCGCCCGCCTCGTTGATCCACGCGCGCGGCACGTCCTTTTTGAGATTCGCGACGAGGCGAACATCGCAGAGCTTCAAGTCGACGTCGTACGGGTTGTCGGACACGCGCTCGAAGATCACGAGCTTGCCCGACTCGCCCTCAAGGGCGCTGCGCAATGCGAAGGCGCCCGTCTTAAACGCTTCCTCCATATCGGTTTTCGACTGGAGATGCGCGGCGCAGCGCTGCAGGGAGCTGAACTCGATGGCGCGCACCTTGCACCCAAGGCGAATGGCGATGACGTCCGCGAGCACGCGGGCGGTGCCGGTGAGCTGCTTGTGGCCGAACGCATCGGTCGCGCGGGAGGCGGTGTTCGTGTATTCGCAGACATACTGGCCGTCCTCGGTGCGGATGCCCTCCGACACGCAGACGATGACCGAGCGGCGCTGCTTTTGAATTTCCGCGACGCGCTCGATAAATCTGTCCACGTCGAAGGTGAGCTCGGGCAGATAGATGAGATCCGGCCCCGCGCAGTCCTCTCCCTCCGACAGCGCTGCGGAGCCGACGAGCCATCCGGCGTCGCGCCCCATGATCTCAATGACCGAGACGATGTTCATATCGTTGACGGTGTTGTCGCGGATGAGCTCCTTGACGGAGGTCGCAATATATTTTGCCGCCGAGCCAAAGCCGGGCGTGTGGTCGGTGATGACAAGATCGTTGTCGATCGTCTTTGGAACGCCCATAAAGCGGATGCCGCTGCCGATGCGTTCCCCGTAGGTGGACAGCTCCGCGATGGTATCCATCGAATCGTTGCCGCCGATATACAGGAATACGTCGATCCCCTTTCGGTCGAGGATGTCAAAAATGCGCGCGTAAATCTCCTCGTCCTTTTCAAGCGTCGGCAGCTTATACCGGCAGGAGCCGAGAAAAGCCGAGGGGGTGCGCATGAGGAGCTTCAGATCTTTTTCTGTTTTTATATAGTCCTGCAGGTTGACAAACCGCTCCGCGAGAAATCCCTCGATGCCGTTGCGCATACCGTAGATCTCGAGGTCCTCATGCTGCTTTGCGACACTGATAATGCCCGCGAGCGAAGCATTGATGACGGCGGTCGGCCCGCCGGACTGCCCGACGATGATCCTCTTAGCCATGTTTTCCTCCAACGATATTTATATTCAATGCTGTTGAATTTTCGTATCTCCACCTCAGAAAAACCGGGATCGACGTTTTCTAAAATTATAGCATACCCGCTATCAAAGCGCAAAAAAACTTTGGCGCGCCGCATTGAATTTTGGGCGAAAAGGCGGCAATACTATCGAAAAGCAGGAAGGGAAGGATTCGCGTTGAAGGAAAACGAAAAACTGCTCATGTCGATCCACAAAAACGCCGAAATGGGCCGCAATACCATCGACAAGCTGATCCCGGAGGTCGCGGATGAGACCTTCAAGGGTCTGCTCGAAAGCCAGCATGACGAATACAGCCGTGTTTTCACGGCGGCGGACGTGCTGCTCAAAAAAATCGACGGCGACGACCGCGGCGTGCCGCCGATGGCGAAGACGATGGGCAATGTGATGATCGAGCTGTCCACGCTGAGCGATCACTCGACCGCAAAGCTCGCGGAGATGGTGCTCAAGGGTACCGACAAGGGCATCGAGGAGCTTGCCGAAGCGATGGCGGCGTTCAGCGTCCATGCGAAGCAGGAGACGCTCAACCTCGCGGAGATGTTCGACGAGCTGCTGCGCCGCAACCGGCACGAGCTCAAAAAATACACCGAATAACGGAAGAGCCGGCGAAAGCCGGCTCTTCCGGGCTTTCAGCGTTTCTCCCCGTCGCGGTAGAGCATATACACGATGGAATCGGTGATGGCCTTGAAGCTCGCGTCGATGATGTCCGCGGAGACCCCGACGGTCGTCCACTGCGTCTCGCCGTCCGTCGTGTCGATGAGCACGCGGACCTTTGCGGCGGTCGCGGATTCCGGTGTGATGACGCGCACCTTGTAGTCGACGAGGTGCGCTTTCGACAAACGGGGATAGAATGTGGACAGAGCGCTGCGCAGCGAAATGTCCAGCGCGTGGACGGGGCCGTCCCCCTCCGCGGCGCGCAGCTCGCTATCTCCCCCGACGGATATTTTGACGACGGCGACCGAGCTGCGCCGCCCCGCCTCGATGGAGCGCTCGCCGATGATCTTATAATTGAGCAGCGTGAAAAATTCCGGCAGACGGCCGAGCTCCCGCAGGGCCATCAGTTCAAAGCTCGCGACGGCCGCTTCATAGGAATAGCCGTCGAATTCATAGGCCTTGAGCCGCCGCAGCACCGCATCCACTGCGCGCGGGTCGGCGGCAAGCGACGGGTCCAGCCGCGAAAGCTTCTCGGCTACGGCGCTGCGCCCGGCGACCTCGCTGATGAGCAGGTGCCGCGCGTTGCCCACCGCCGCCGGATCGATATGCTCAAACGCGCGCGGGTCCTTGACGACCCCGTCGATGTGCATACCGCCCTTGTGGGAGAAGGCGCTCGCGCCGATGTACGGCAGATTTGTCGGAAGCAGCATATTGCTGAGCTCCGCGAGATGGTGCGCCGTGCGCGTGAACAGCGCGAGCTTGTCCGGCGGCACGACGTCGTAGCCGAGCTTCAGCTGCAGCGTCGGAATGAGTGTCGAAAGGTTCGTGTTCCCGCAGCGTTCCCCGATGCCGAGAAAGGTGCCCTGCACGTCGCGCGCGCCCGCGCGCACCGCCGCGAGACTGTTCGCCGCGGCGAGCCCGGCGTCGTTGTGAAAATGCACGCCGATGCGCACGCCGGGGAAACGGGCGACGACCGCCTGCACGACGGCGCAGGCCGCGTCCGGCGTCGCGCCGCCGTTGGTGTCGCACAGCACGAGCTGCCGCGCGCCTGCGTCCGCCGCCGCCGCAAGACAGGCGGCGGCGTAGTCCGCGTCCTGCGCCCACGCGTCAAAAAAATGCTCCGCATCGAAAAATACGGTTTTATTGTTTTTTGCGAGAAATGCGACCGTGTCGCGGATCATCGCAAGGTTTTCGTCTGCGCTCGTGCGCAGCACGCTCTCCACTTGAAAACGGCTGCATTTTCCGACGATCGAAACACAAGCGGTACCCGCGTCCGCGAGCGCCGCGAGCCCGGCGTCCGTCTCGCACGAGCCGCCGGGTCGGCGCGTAAGGCCGAATGCGACGAGCTGCGCGTTCCCCGCATAGCGCGCGCGCAGCTGTGCAAAAAATTCGGCGTCCTTCGGGTTGGAGGACGGAGTGCCCGCTTCAATAAAATCAAAGCCGAGGTTGTCAAGCAGCAGCACGGCGCCCAGCTTGTCGGACAGCGAGAACTGCGCGCCCTCGCTTTGTGCGCCGTCGCGCAGCGTCGTGTCGAGAATCCGTACTTTTTTGTCCATGCGCGCCCTCGGTCCTTTAGTGCCGCGTCAGATACAGCTCGCGGATACGCCGCAGATCCTGCGGGGTCAGATGAAGATCTTCGATATAATAGCTGTCCGGGTCGGGGTAGCGCGCCGCGACGGCGTCCAGCGTGCTTTCGATCGCCTCCGGAATGACCAGCGTAAAGAACTCTACCCAGTGCAGCATCTCCTTGTCCAGCAGCGCGCCGTATTCCGCGATCTTTTTATCAGAGAATTCACGGCGTGTCTGCCGTGTGAGCACATAGTCGTACACGATGGTCTCGCGGGGCACCCCGAGCAGCTGCAGAAACAGCGCGGCGGCGATCCCTGTGCGGTCCTTGCCCGCGTAGCAGTGGAACAGCAGCGGCGTGCGGCCGTCCGCGAGGTAGCGGAACAGCGTGCGCAGCGCGGGGGAATCGAACACACACAGCGCGTAGGAATCAAAGATGCGCTGATAGCACTCGTGCAGGCGCTCCTTGCCGGTTTGTACCGCTTCGTCCAGCGTAAAATTATAGATCTCGTCTTCCTTGTACAGCGGCAGCCGTTCGTTTGCCGCGCCGCGCACGGGCGGGTCGCAGCTGTCGTTGTCGCTGAAATCGAACGCGCCGCGAAAGTCTATGATCTTCTTCAGGTGCAGCTCCTCCAGCGCCTTCATGTTCTCCTCGCCGCACAAGCAGAGCATATCGCTGCGGTAAACGCGCCCGTAGCGCACAAACTGTTCGCCATCCGCCGTGTTGTACCCGCCGACGTCGCGCAGGTTGTACATACCGCCCGCGGGGATGCTGCGCGGCGTCGCCACGCTGTAGCGGCCGTTCTGCATAATGTGGAAAAAAAGACGCTTTCCCGGGTGGGGATCGTCAAAGCGCGCCGTGTCTTCAAATGCGCCGCAGTCGTTGTCGTCGCAGAAGCCGTCGGGCGACGTCGCCCAGTAGACGTGGAAGATCCCCGGGCGCGCCGCCGTGATCGCATAGCCGTTTTCTGTTTTCTCGGTAAAAAAATCCTCGCGGGGTACCGTCATATAAACCTCATAATTTTCTTTGTCATCGCTTATTCTAGCACATCCTAAAAATACATAAACAGCTGGCAGGGCAGCATGCCGTTGTACAGCTTGCGGCGGCGC
>JAYFQJ010000085.1:0-7369 GCA_034927165.1 Oscillospiraceae bacterium | reverse complement strand
CGGGGCAGTGCCGCTGAATAAATATGCAGACAGACAAAAGAAACGTCCGCCGACGGCGGACGTTTCTTTTGTAAAGCTTCGGGTTATGCGCGCGGGAGGGCGGCGGCGCACAGACGATCCGGCGCGCGCTCCGCAGAGGGCCGCGGGCCGCGTGCGGGCAAAGCGGCGCCCGTATCGTCTCCTCGGGAAACAGGCGACGCTGTATGCTGTCCCGTCAGGCGCGGCTTTTTGTGCATCAGCCCTCTACGATAAAGTAGCGGGTCTTTTCGTCGTCGGTCAGGGCCCGCCCGCCGAGCGTCCGCTTCGCCTGCTCCATGAGCTCCGGGAGCGGCGTGGCGCGCAGCAGCTTTATGATGCCCTTGTCGCGGCTCGTGGCGTAGACGATAAAGCTTCCGTCGGGCGCGGCCGCGTAAATGGTCACGATGTCCACTCCGTCCGCGAGCGTCACCACAGTCTCTCCCGTGAGCAGGTCGGTCAGACGATTTTTTCCGTCCGCCACCTCGAGCGCGACGGTGTGCGCCCCGAAGGGCATGGACGAGATGCTCGCGACGGTGCTGTCGTTGTAGACAAAGTAGGTGGAGGTGGCGTCGTAGTTGTTCTTTGTCGACTCAAAGTCGAACAGCGCCGCCCTGTTCCATGTGAGCGCGTCGTCGGTCGCGTCGTAGGCCTCCGCCTTGCCCAGCGTCCGGATGAGTTTGCGGCCGTCCGCCATGCGGAACATTATCCCGCTGCCGTCGCCCGTCCAGTACACGCTCCTGCCCGCCGCCTCGGGGTAAAAGTACATCTCCTCGCCGCTCTCGGTGCTGTAGATCGCGGCGCCGTCCGCGCCGACGACCATGAGCAGCCTTCCGTCGGACGACAGCTCCGCGTCGTCCGCACCGCCGTAAAAGACGCTGCATTTGCTGAGAACCTCGCCCGTCGCCGCGCTGCGGATCTCATAGTACCTGCAATACTCTGTAGGCCGGTCGGACAGCTGCCAGTAGGTGCCGCCCTTGTTGCGCAGCACCATCTCGATGAGGACGCGGCCGTCGTCGAGCCACAGGCTGTCCACATCGACCGAGCCGGTGTAGCCCTGCGTCCCCTCCACGCCGTACCACGAGGAATCGTCCGTCTCCTCGTAGACGAACCGCCAGCGCTCCTCCAGCGTCGCGGCGTCGTAGACGAACACAGCCTCGGCGTATGTGAGTCTGTCCGGCACGACAATAAAACTGCTTCCGCTGCCGTTGAAGAGCGGGGCGGCGCAGTTGAACGTGTCGCTCTCGTTCCGCTCGAGCTCCCCGGAGGGCTTGGTGTAATACACGTAGCTCGCCTTCGGCTCGAATTCTCCGAGTTTTTCGCCGGTGAGCGCGTCCACGGCGATGAACCCGAAGCTGAAATCAATATTGTCGGGGTTTCCGGTCGAATAGATGAGCGTTCCGGAGTCTGGCGAAAAGGCCATCTCCCCTCCGTATACCGTAGACAGCGTGATGTAGTCGTTCGCCGTCCACAGCAGCGCGCCGTCCTCGGCACGGTACATGTTGAGGATCCCGTTCGCGACGCAGGCGATGCGCTTAGAGTCGGGGCTCACCTTCATGTAGGTGGGCGCCATGCTCGCGGCCACGCCGCCGAGCGCCGTAACGCTACTCTGCCCGCCGCCCGCCTCCGACAGAAGCTCGTACCACTGTATCGTCTTTTCGCCCACGAGCAGGATGCACCTGTCGGTGGCGTTTAAGCAGCGTGAGGAGTAGTAGACAGCCGACGTGAGGCTGCCCTGCGCCTCCAGCAGCTCCTGCTGTTCGCCCGTCTCGGCGCTGAACAGCCGCGCGCAGTTGTCGGAGCACGCGCACAGCAGCCGCGTTCCGCCCGTGTTCCAGCGCACCGACAGCAGTGACGGTGTGCCGGCGCTCAGTGAGAACAGCGGCTCGCAGCGGGCGTAATCGAACACGTAGACCGAGCCCGCGTAGGTGCGCACCGCGATCTTGTTGTCGGCGCCGTTTGTGAACCAGGCCTCCAACGCGCCGGTGCCGTCCGTCATGTCGGGGGTTATGACGTAGGCCTCCTCGCCGGTGTACGCGTTGAAGATATATACCTCGCCGCCCTTGCCGGACCAGTATTCCGTCACCGCGCACACGGCGGTGCCGTCGCTGGAGGTGTCCACAAAATCTATGTCCTGCGTTATGTCGTACGCCCGCTCCTGTGCGCCGCTCTCCATTTTGAAAAGGTACAGCGTGCAGACGTCCCCGTCGCCGTGACAGCCCACCAGCATCTCGGAGCTTCCGATATTGCCGCCTGTGCCCTTTCTCGTCTCCCGCACCGATTTTATGGACGAGACGCCCTCAAGCTCTGTCACCTCTTTCATGCCGTAGCGCAGCGAATCCGTGTTATTGCGGCCGAAAAAGATGAGGTTTGAGTCCCGCGTGTAATAGACGATGTACTGCCAGCCCTCGTACAGGGTGAAGTCGCCCTCCGGCAGCTCGAAGCTCTCGGCTCCCGTCTTGTACGACGCATTGGAGCCGTAATAATCCATCCTGCCGTCATAGAACAAAACGGGGTACAGCCCGCTTATGAAAACACAGTTGCGTATCGAGCCCTCCAGCAGTATTCTGGTTTCCTCCTCCGCAAACAGCCGCTCGCCGTTTGATTGCTGGAAGGTGGCTATGTAGTTGTCGATCTTCTGCCCGAACAGGCGCATAAATTTGCCGCTCCCGTTCACAGTGTAGGCGGCGATGGCGGAGTCGTCGGCCTCGAAGGTCGTCGTGGGCGCGTAACCCTGCGTCGCCTGCCCCGATATCGACGCTGAGCGCAGCGCGGCCTCGGCCTCGGCGGTCAACGGGCGGTCGGGGTCGTCGGGATCCTCGGGCAGCGCCTGCAGCGCGAGCAGCGTGGCGAGCAGCCTGTCCCCGCCGTCGAGCGCGGTCTGCGAGGCGTCGGACAAGTAGAGCGACTGGCTTTTTTGCGCCGCGGACTTTTCGGCGGCGATGCGCCGGTTCTGCACGACGGCGTAGACCGAAAAGGCGGAGATGAGCACGAGCGCCGCGGCGGAGAGCGCGAGGGTCACGCGCAGCCGGCGCTCCCGCGCGCGCTGCTTCAGATCGTCGTAATCGACGCCGAGCATCGGCGCGAACAGACGCAGCTTCTCCGTGCGCAGCCGCTTGGCCCTGCCCGCGGCGGTGTCCGCGCGCAGGTCTGCGGCGAGCGGCTCCTTTTCGACGACGCTGTCCCCGGTTTGCTCGAAGCGGAGCTGCGGCGGAAAGCTGTCGGTCGGCTCGCCTTCGACGAGGACGGCGAGGATCCACTCGCGCCGGCCCAGCGCGATAAAGGTGTTGATCTCCTCCATGCACCAGCGAGATTTCAACAGCTGCGGCGAGCAGACGACGATGAGCCAGCGGCTGTCCTTGAGCGCCTGCTTTATATCGGTGCTCAGGTCGCTCGAAAGCGGGAGCTCCTCCTCGTCGCGAAAAGCGCGGGAGAACCGCTTTATTCCCGCGGTCCTCTGCACGGCCCCGGGGATGCGGTACGTCTCGATGGCTGTGTGCAGCTGCTTTGCGATCTCCCGGTCCGGTGAAAGATGGCGGTAGCTGATAAACGCGTCGTACTTAAACTCAGGCATGACGATCCCTCGCATTTCTCTGCGGTCGCCCGCAAAATGTATCCTGCCGTTTTTCGAGAATTGTTTTCCAAAGCCTCCGCTGCGCGCGTCCTGTGCGCGCGACCGCGGCCCCGTTTTTCAGTATTATAGTAGCATACGCTTCATCCAAAGGCAATAAATCCGCCGCCCCGCGCCGGCGCGGCGGCGACGCCTTTTGCGCCGGGAAAGCGCAGCGCAGCAAATCGAAAAGCGGGCGATCCTTTCGGAAGGCCCGCTTTGGATTTGAGCGTCGGCGCCGGAACCGTCGGAGAAAATGATGTCCCGCGCCCGCAGGCGTGCAGACGGGCGGCCGCGCCAGCGGCCGGCCCCCGCGAGCCGCATAGGCAAAGCGGACCCGGCTCCGGCGCGTTTCAAAACACCCGGGTTCCCGCGAGGTTGACATCACAGCCTATACATCATCCTGTGATTTCATCAACAGGATCCCATTTTGCTCTGCGCATTGCGGACGCAAAAAGGATCACGGTGATCAAAAGCGACAAAACGTCGGCAAGCGGCTGCGCCCAGACAAGACCGCTCATACCGAGCGCCGCGCCGAGGATATAAACGGCGGGAATATAGATAAATCCCTGCCGGCAAACCGATACCATCAGCGACGGGGTCGCGGCGCCCAGCGCCTGCATGGCGTTCATCAGCACATAGTACGCGCCGAACAGCCACGCCGTGGTCAGCATAATGCGGGAAAACCGGATGCCATACTCCAGCGCTTCCGGATCTGATAAAAAGGCCTTTACGATCGGCCCTGTGAAAGCATAACAGATAAGCGCCGTCAGGGAGCACAGAACAAGACCGAAAACCAGAGAAAACCTGAGAGAGCTTTGAAATCGCCTGTGATTTTTTGCGCCGTAGCAGTATCCGAGAAGCGCCTGGATGCCCTGGCCTATGCCGATACCGATCAGGGTGACGATCATCAGGACCTTGGCCGCGACGCCGTATCCGGCGACGGCCATGTCTCCGTACTGCGCCATCCGGCTGTTCGTGATCATCTGTGAAATGCTCATCAGCAGGCTTCCGAGGGAGGCCGGAATGCCGATCGACAGCACGCCGCTGCATATCCTGTCCTGCGCGCTGAAATCCTTTAGGCTGATACTCAAAGAGGATCTTCCGCGCCAGAAATAGATCAGGTAATACAGCGCGCCCACGACATTTCCGATCACCGTCGCGATCGCCGCTCCGGCGATGCCCCAGTTGAAAGCAAGGATCATGATGGGATCAAGGATGACGTTGAGCAGATTGCCGATCAGCGTTCCTCCCATCGCGGCGGTGGATTTTCCCTCCGCCCGGAGAATGTTGGAATAGCAGTTTGACAGCAGCGAAAATATGCCGCAGGCCGCGACGATGTTCAGATATGTCCGGGTATAGCCCGCCGTATCCGCGCTGGCCCCGAGCCAGGCGAGGATCTGATCCATAAACGCCCACAGAAACAGCATACACAGCGCACCGACCGCGACGCAGGCCCACATACAGAACGCGGAGACCTTTTTCGCATATTCAAACCGTCCCTCACCCAAGGCGCGGGAAATGACAGAGGTGCCGCCCATGCCGAACAGCGTGCCGAGCGACATGAAGATCAAAAAGACCGGCGTCGCAAGCGACACCGCCGCCACCATGTAATCATTGTGCGTCTGCCCGATAAAAAAGGTGTCCGCGAGATTGTAAACAAGCACCATGATCATGGCCGCGATCGCGGGAAGCGCATTTCTCAAAACCGCCTTCGGCACGGAGCCGGAAGCAAAACTCGCTATTGCTTTGTTGTCATCCATAGTTTCTCAGTATCTCCCTTTATATAATAGCAGGCTATTACAGTCTGCAAACAAATACCTGAACAGAAGGACTGTTCGGGTATCTCTATACCTCTTTCAGATTGCGATATATTTTCTGCAGCATGGCATAAAAACGCTCTTTGTCCGTCTCCTCCAGCGGAGCAAGCAAGAGCGTTTCCGTTTCGCTCCTGCGTGCTTCTGCCACCTCGTACAGCTGCTTGCCCCGCTGTGTGAGAGCGGCGGTCCTGGCCTTGCCGCCGCATTCGCTGGCCTGTGTCAAAATAAGTCCCTTGCTCTCAAGCCGCCGAATGATTCCGGCAGCCGTGGGCTGAGAGACCTGAAAATGCGTTTCCAGCTCTTTGAACGGGGTCGGCGCATACGGATGCGCATACAGATACTCCAGATACCGAAGCTGCGAAAGCGTCAGGTCGTTTTCCCGCAGTTCATTGTTGGAGATACGCGCGATGCTGTCGCTGATCAGCTTCACCAGCATCCCGCAGTCGCTCGCGTCGTTCATATTACCTTCCCCTCTCTATAATAGCGCGCTATGATAATTCTCTATTATGGTACCACTTATACCTGCGCGCGTCAATGTGCATCTATGGAGCCATTGCAATTTTTCTGCAAAAAACGCATGGAGCACACAAAAAGCTGGAAAAAAGGAACGCGAGGCGTGACGCCTCGCGTTCCTTTTTGTTTAGTTCAAACACTTTAGATGCCGTGAGCTTTGCCTGCGTTGTTCGTCTTAGCGCAACATTGCGAATTATGGATGAGTGCCCATATCTGCATAACAAGCAGTATGCGTTTACCCTTTCCTTCTTGTCAACACAGCCCCTACGATTCCACCTATAAGAATGATAGGCGCCAACCTGAAAAACAGCCATTCAAAGGCATGCAAAACTGTTCCGCCAACGGCCGTTTCAGGATCGGTAAAATCCCAACCCAAATAGGGGCTGTTAAGCGCAATCAGAATCGCTGAAATTACTGCTATCACTGCACACAGTGAGAGGAAGAGCCAATGGAATGCTTTTCGTCTTGATACTTTTCTTTGTGAAAGCTGCAAATTAATGACTTCCAGCTTCTCTGAAATTGCTTTCAAGTCATCTGCTTGTGATTCGACAACAGGTTCTCCAAGCAGTGCGCTTACAGGGGTTTCAAAAACCTCTGATAGGGAAATCAGCATTTCAGCATCGGGAACTGATAATCCTTGTTCCCATTTAGATATTGTTTGTCGTACCACATTAAGCTTAACTGCAAGTTCTTCTTGCGAAAGCCCTTTTGACTTTCGTATTGATTTAATGTTCTCACTCAGCATTGCAAAATACCTCCCCTTTGCTTATGTCTCAATTATAGTTGATGTTTGCCCGTTGCTACAAGCAACGCATATCAGCATTCAGTATATTAGCCGTAACGGGTATATCAAAAAGCCTTGATGCGCCATGCACTGAGCATATCGCAGCAACAAAAGATCCATAACATCCCCTTGGCGGAACTATTATGGTCTTGGAGCTTCCGCACAAAAATGATATCGTCCCGCGCCCGCAGGCGCGACGCAAAAAGCTCAAAGCAGACGGACGCGTCGCGAGGGCGCCTGCAACCGAGCAGACACAGCGCAGCGACGGCTTTGGGCAAAGAGGAAGCGTAACGAAGCGAATTGAGAAAGCGGGCGATCCTTTCGGAAAGCCCGCTTTCGATTTGAGCGCAGCTTGCGCGGACGTATCCTTTCGGGACGTTTTAGATGCAGCGGTATCGTCGTCCGGAACTAAACGCAAAAAGTTGGTAGCGACAGCAAACCGCAAACGAGGGCGTTTACAACCGAGTAGGTTTGCCGAGCGTGACTTTTTGCGAAAAGGAGGAGCAAGGCAGCGAAGCGGATGACATTTTTACATAAAAATGTCGGAGCAAAGCGGACTTTGCTCCGACGTGGTCCGAGTGACACGATTCGAACGTGCGGTCTCCTGCTCCCAAAGCAGGCGCGGTA
>JAYFQJ010000044.1:0-39329 GCA_034927165.1 Oscillospiraceae bacterium | reverse complement strand
CGTTCCTCGACTCTGTATTCGCAACCTGACGGCTGCGGCAACCACGCTCCCGACAGAAGCCAAGGCTTCCGTCGTGCCCGTGGTTATGGAGAACTAATTTTCACCGTGCGAGTGTCCAACTTGCACTTGCAATTTTCGCTTTTTTTATATCCATTTTTCTCCCCGGATTGTATGTCGCGGTCGCAAACTTCAACCCGGAGCTCATACCGTTGACCCTGCTTTTCAATATCGTGGAAGCACAGCGCAAAACGCCTATGCCGCTGATGTACGAAGCGCTGTTTATTACGGTCGTCTATGAGATCGTGCGGGAGGCTGGACTGCGGCTGCCGCGCCCGGTCGGGCACGCGGTGAGCCTCGTCGGCGCGCTCGTCGTCGGCGACGCCGCTGTCACGGCGGGCATCATCGGCTCGCCCATGGTCATGATCGTCGCGCTGACGGCCATCAGCTCCTTCACCATCCCGATGCTGCACGAACCGATCACGGTCCTCCGCTATGTCTTCATCGTCATCGGCGGACTGCTCGGTCCCGTCGGTATCTCGATCGGACTGTGCTTGCTGCTGCTCAATATCTGCTCTATCAACACCTATGGGGTGCCCTACACCGTACAGCTTTCTCCCTTTTCAAAAACGCTTTTCAGCGACGGCTTTGTCAAAAAGGGCTGGCGGTCGCAGGCCAAAGACAGGGTGCGGCTTCGTGATCTGAACGGCGTGCAGCTCAAAGGAGACGGCGATGCGCATTGACAGCTCAAAGATCAGCAAGCGTCAGCTGCTGACGATGCTTTACGTTTCGCGTGCGTCGGTGCTTTTGTATCCCGCGGTCTTTTTGGGACAGGCGCTGCCGGCGGCGGCTGTCGCCTATGCCGCGCTGCTGCTGGTTGCGATCACGCTGCTGCTGGATGCGGCGCTGCGGAACAAGCGACTGGGGACCGCCGGGAAAAGCGCGTCTTTCAAATGGATTTCGGCAGCCATCTTCGCGCTCGCGCTGTGCGAGAGCTTTTCGCTCTTGTCTGACGAGCTGCACAACGTCTATGCGGGCGGCGCGCCGCTGCTCGCGTTGACGGCCTTCGCGATCTTCGCCGTGTGGTTCGGTCTCAAAAACGGCATCGAGGGGTGCGCGCGGTTTTCCTTCCTGTGCGCGGTGATCCTGTGTGTTTCCCTGTTGTTCCTTGTCCTTTTCAACGTGGACAAGTTTGAATACACAAAGCTTCTTCCGGCGTCCGGAATCGACGCTCAGAGCGTGCTCCTCGCGTTTGTCCGGCTAGCTCTGCTGTGCCCGGAGGCGATCCTGCTGCCGGTATTCGCGCCCTATGTCAATGAGGCGATCTGCTGTGGAGACGTGCACCGCTTTTTGCGCGTGCAGGCGATCGCCGTCGCACTGTTCTGCGTCTTTTCCGGCGGCATCCTAGGCAATCTCGCATTTTTGGACGCACCGCCGATCCACCTGCTGGCGACGCTCGGAGAATTCTCTTTTTTCCGGCGGCTGGATGCGCTGCGCGTCGGCGCGTTCGTCATCGTTCTGCTCGTACGCCTGATCGCTTTTTCTGAAGGAATCAATATCCTGCTGCGCAGCCGCATAAAGAGCACCAGGCACATTTCCATGTCAACGGTTTCCATCCTTGTCTGCGTTTGTGCCGCAGCGGCGGCGCTTCTTTTTGCGCAGTGGAAGGAGAAGGGACTCTTTGCATCAACGCTCCTGATCACGCTTGCCTACGGGTATCAAATCCTTCGAAGGGAAAAACGACATGAGTAAAAAACTGCTCTCGTGCGTGCTGTTCGTGTGCTGTATGCTGAGCGGATGCGCAAGCGCGCGCGAGCTGTCCCAGCGCGTTATCGTCAACGCGCTCGCCGTCGACAAAAGCGGGGAAGAGTATGTGCTGACAGCGGGCTGGCTCACAAGTGCGCAGACGCAGGATGTCGGCTTTGAGACCGGCTTTTTCGAGGGCCGCGGCGAGACGCTGCCGGACGCAGCGCAAGCGCTGCGCGACGAAGCGCAGCGCTCCCTGTTTTTCGGCCACAACGCGACCGTGGTGCTGGGCGGGACCATACGCGGGGATCTCGATCCGGTGCTGCGATTTTTGACTGCGTCCGAGGACGTGCGGGTCAACGCGGCGATTTACTTGTTCGATGGAAACGCCGGAGAGCTGCTGCGCACAAAAACCGACGCGCGCTCGTTCGGCGACGCGGTCGAAGCGCTGCGCACGCAGGGGGCTGCGCAGAATGATGTTGAGGCGCAGCTGTACGACATTGCGAACGGCGCTTTCGGCGCCGGCGCGATCGGTTATCTCCCCGTATTGGAAAGATCGCCGCTCGAGACGTCTGCGGCACAGGAAGAGACGCTGCATAAATTGAATTGCACCTCTGTTGTCGTCGTTTGCGGCGGGAGGGTTGCCTCCACGCTGTCGGAGGAGCAGACGCAGGGGCTGCTGCTGCTAGAAAACAAGGCGGCGCAGCTGCGTCTGGAGACGGAATCCTGCGAAGCCTTTTTGCTGGAGGAGCCGAGATGCTCGCTGTGCGTGGAGGGGACGGCGGAGGCTCCGCGCGTCGTCATTCGCTTTTTTGGGCAGGTCCGCGGCATCTACAAGAAGGACATTTCCGTCGAGGCGGCCGAAGCTGCGATCAAAAAAATACTGGCGGCGGCATATAGTGGATGTGTGGGATGTGCGGGCGTCGATTTTTTTGCGCTTTCCGAGATCGCTGAAAATGCGCTGGACGGGCGCGCCGCGGAGCGCTTGCGCGCCGATGCGGCAGCGATGCCGGCGCGAGCCGAAATTTATACGGAAATTCACGGCAGCTGAGTCTATCCGCGTTGAAACGTCACCCGCTTTCATGTATAATAGATACCGAAAAGGAGGCGGAGATATGGCTGTTTATTCAGTTACGCTCGACAAGGTGATCCGCGAGTTGAATCTTGACGTAGCGTACACGCCGTGCGATACGTCCGAGCTGTCCGTCGTATCCCCGGAGCTGAACCGTCCGGCGCTGCTCCTCGCCGGATACACGGAGTATTTTGACAATCGGCGTATGCAGGCCTGCGGAAAGGTGGAGATGTCCTATCTTGCCAAGCTATCGGCCGCAGAGCGCGCCCATTCCATAGATGTTCTGTTTGGTTTTAAACCGCCCGCCGTCGTCGTCACACGCAGCATCGACCTGTTCCCGGACATGATGGCGTGCGCAAAAAAATATCAGGTGCCGATCCTGCGCACGTCCGAGTCCACCTCAAACTTCATGTCCGCCGCCATCTCCTACCTGAATGTCGAGCTTGCACAGCGCATCACGCGGCACGGCGTATTCGTCGAGGTCTACGGGGAAGGCATCCTGATCCTCGGGGAGAGCGGCGTCGGAAAAAGCGAAACGGCGATCGAGCTTGTCAAGCGCGGACACCGCCTGGTCGCGGACGACGCCGTGGAGCTGCGCAAGGTCTCCAACCGCACCATCGTCGGGCAGGCGCCGGAAAACATTCGGCATTTTGTCGAGCTGCGCGGCGTCGGCATCGTCAACATAAAAAATCTGTTCGGCATGGGCGCTGTCAAGATATCCGAAAAGGTCGATCTTGTGATCGTGCTTGAGCAATGGAACGGAGAAAAGAACTACAGCATAGACGGCCTGCATCAAAATGAAAAGGCAAATATCCTCGACGTGTCCATTCCGCAGATCACGATCCCCATTATGCCCGGCCGCAACCTCGCGATCATCATAGAGACGGCGGCGATGAACAACCGCCAAAAGAAGCTCGGCTATGACGCGACGTCCGATCTTTTCGATCAGCTTGGTCTGATCGACGACATCACCAAATAAACCAGAGGTACTTATTGCTCATGGCCTTGACCGACGCTCTTGATACGATCCGCTCCGACGCCGAGGTGCGTCTGCTGCTGCACGAGCCGCTGCGCGATCACACCGGCTTTATGTGCGGCGGCTGTGCTGCCGCGCTTGCGCTGCCGCAGACGAAGGATGCATTTCTGCGCACGGTGCGCACCTTGCGCGCGAAAGACGCCCCCTATTTCATTCTCGGCAAGGGGAAAAATGTGCTTGCCGCGGACGAGGGTTATCGCGGCTGTGTCGTCAAGACCGAACAGGCGCTGACGGACATCCGCTTTGACGGCGGCGCCGTTTATTGCGCGGCGGGCGTCACGCTCGCAAAGCTCTGCACCGTCTGCCGGGACAGGGGACTGACCGGCCTTGAATTTGCATACGGGATCCCGGGGACGCTCGGCGGCGCTGTTTTCATGAACGCCGGCGCCTATGGCGGTGAGATGAAGGATGTGGTCCGCGCGGCGGATGTTCTGGGCGCCGACGGCGCGCTGCGCCGCGTCGAGGGGGAGGCGCTGGATTTTGCCTATCGGCACAGCTTCGCACAAGCGGCGGGCGATATTATTCTCGGCGCGGAGCTTCTGCTCGTCCCCGGCGACCCCGCGCGCATCGATGCGCGCATGGAGGAGCTCCTGCAACGCCGGCGCAGCAAGCAGCCGCTCGAATACCCGAGCTGCGGCAGCACGTTTAAACGGCCGGACGGCGATTATGCGTCGCGCCTGATCGAATTGTGCGGACTAAAGGGCCGCGCGGTGGGCGGTGCGTGCGTATCGGAAAAGCACAGCGGCTTTATCATCAGCCGCGCGGGTGCGACCTCAGCGGATATCCTGTCTCTCATAGAGATCGTCAGAAAAGAGGTCTTTGACAAGACCGGCTATCTGCTTGAATGTGAAATACGTTTTTTGAAGTAGCGGGGTACAGGAATGGATGTAGTGATCGTGACCGGCCTTTCCGGCGCCGGAAAAACAAGCGCCGTCAACGCGCTCGAGGATATCGGCTTTTTTTGTGTGGACAATCTTCCGCCCTCGCTCATGCCGCGCTTCGCAGAGATGGCGATGCAGATCAACAAATACAGCAATATCGCCTTTGTCGTTGATGTGCGCACAGGCGAGTTTTTCAGCGGCTTTTTTGATGCGGTGGACGAGCTGAAAAAGCGCAAGGTCAATGTCCGCATCCTGTTTCTGGACGCGAGCGACGCGGCGCTTGAGAAGCGTTACAGCGCGACGCGGCGCAAGCACCCGCTGCTCACAGGGGAGACAGGCGATCTCTCCGAGGCGATCCGCGACGAGCGCGCCATGCTGCGCCCCATCCTTGAGCTGTCCGACTACCGCATCGACACCTCGCTTTTGTCTGTCGCGCAGACGAAGGATCAGGTCATCTCGCTGTTCCTCGCGGACAAAAACGACTCGCTCTATATCCGCTGTATGTCCTTTGGCTACAAATTCGGGGTTCCGACCGAGGCGGATCTCATGCTCGACGTCCGCTGCTTGCCGAACCCGTTTTATGTCGATACGCTGAAGGAAAAGACGGGCCTCGACGCCGCGGTCCGCGATTATGTGTTCGCGGCGCCCGAGACGCTGACGCTGCGGGATAAATTCTGTTCGCTCGTGGACTTTCTGCTGCCGCTGTACAAGGCGGAGGGGAAAAGCCAGCTTGTCATAGCCATCGGCTGCACAGGCGGGCGGCACCGTTCCGTCTGCATAGCGGAAGACCTCTGCGCACACATAAAAACGCTCGATTTCAGATGTAAAACTGTACACAGGGACATCGGTAAGACGGTATGACTTTCTGCGCTGAGGTAAAACAGGATATAACGGAGAACTGCCGGTACGAGAATTGCTGCCTTGCGGCGCATCTGTACGGCATGGCGATGTTTGCTAAGGTATTCACCAAACGGCGGATCGTATTCACGAGCGAATATGACTTTGTAGCGGAGCATATCACGCGCACACTGCTTGCCTTCGGAATCACGCAGGACAGGATCACGGAAACCCGATCCCGCCGCGACCGGCGCGTTGAGCTCAACGATTCGGATACCGTCGAACGCGTGCTGTTTGATTTCGGCTACTCGGGAGACGAGCCGAATTTTCGTTTGCGGACGGAAAATTTCATCTGCGAGGGTTGCCGTGCCGCTTTTCTGGCGGGCTGCTTTCTGACGGGCGGCACGATCACCGATCCCGGCATCGATTACCACCTCGAGTTCTCAACCCATCGATACGGCTTTTTCAGCGACTTTGCGGCGCTTGTGGAAGCGCTTGGGTTTGAGCCGAAAACGGCGCTGCGCGCTTCCTCGCACGTGCTCTATTTTAAAAACAGCGCGCAAATAGAGGATTTGCTGACCTGCGTGGGCGCCTGTGACGCGTCCATGAAGCTGATGGATGCGAAGATATACCGCGACATCGTCAACAACGTCAATCGCCGCACCAACTGCGAAAACGCCAACATCGACAAAATTGTCAACAGCGCGGCGGCCGATGTGGAAAAGATAAACTACATCTGCGCAGTGAAGGGAAAAACGTGGCTGCCGGAAGAGCTGCGGGAGATCGCACAGCTGCGGCTCGACAATCCGGAGCTGTCCCTCGTCGAGCTCAGTGAGCTGACCGGCGGGGCGCTCACAAAGTCCGGGGTCAGTCATCGTATGCGCCGGATCCGCGCGCTTGCGGACGAATTGAGGGAAGAAAATGGAGATCAAAACCGCTGATTTTGTGCACCTGCATATGCACACGGAATACAGCTTGCTGGACGGCGCGTGCCGCATCAACCGTCTCGTGGACCGCGTAAAGGAGCTCGGGCAGACCGCCTGCGCGATCACCGACCACGGGGTGATGTTCGGCTGCGTCGATTTTTATAAAGCAGCGAAGGCTGCGGGGATCAAGCCGATCATCGGCTGCGAGGCCTATGTCGCGCCCCGCACCCGGTTTGACCGCGTACACCGCATCGACTCATCGCCCTATCATCTCGTGCTGCTGTGCAAAAACGAGACGGGCTACCGCAATCTTATCAAGATGATCAGCCTCGCCAATACCGAGGGCTTCTACAACAAGCCGCGCGTCGATCGCGAGCTGCTCGAGCGGTATCACGAGGGCCTCATCGCGCTGTCGGCGTGTCTTGCGGGCGAGATTCCGCAGCAGCTGCTCGCGGGGGAATACGACAGGGCAAAGGAGACGGCGGAATATTACAGCGGCTTGTTCGGCGAGGGGAATTATTATATTGAATTGCAGGATCACGGCATCGACGAGCAGCTGCAGATTCTGCCGGATCTCATCCGTCTTGCAAACGAGCTGCACATCCCGATGGTCGCGACCAACGATTGCCACTACATAAAAAAAGAAGACAGCGTCATGCAGCACGCGCTCATCTGCGTGCAGACGAACAAGACCTTTGACGACAAGGACGTGCTGGAATTCAAAACAGACAATTTTTACGTCCGTTCCACCGAGGAGATGGCGGCGCTTTTCTCCGCTGTCCCCGAGGCGATCACCAATACGGCGAGGGTCGCGGCGCTGTGCGATTTCGACTTTGAGTTCGGCGTGACAAAGCTGCCGTACTATGAGACGCCGGACGGCACGCCCAACGCGGAATTCTTTAAGCGGCAGTGCAGGGAGGGCCTCGTGCGGCGCTACGGCGAGCAGCGGGACGCAGCGGCAGACGAGCGGCTGGATTATGAGATCGGCGTCATTGAGAAGATGGGGTACATCGACTATTACCTCATCGTCTGGGACTTTGTACATTATGCGAAAAGCCACGGCATCCCGGTCGGCCCGGGACGCGGTTCTGGCGCGGGCAGTCTGTGCGCGTACTGCATGGGCATCACCGGCATCGACCCGCTCAAATACAACCTGCTGTTTGAGCGATTTTTGAACCCAGAGCGCGTGAGCATGCCGGATTTCGATATCGATTTTTGCTATGAGCAGCGCCCGCGGGTCATTGAATATGTGACGCAGAAATACAGCGCGAGCCACGTCGCACAGATCATCACCTTCGGCACGATGGCGGCGCGCGCGGCGGTGCGCGACATCGGCCGAGTCCTGGGCATGGCCTATAACCAGGTGGACACCGTCGCAAAGCTCATCCCGCAGGAACCCGGCATCACGATTGGGAAGGCGCTCGAGAAGGCCCGCGAATTCAGAGAACTGTACGATAATGACCCGCAGATCAAGCGGCTTGTGGACCTTGCGCGCGATGTGGAGGGTATGCCGCGCAACGCCTCGACCCATGCGGCCGGCGTCGTCATCACCCGCGACGAGGTGAGCGACTATGTGCCGCTGTCCGTAAACGATGAGCAGCCGGTCACGCAGTATACCATGACGACGCTCGAGGAGCTGGGTCTACTCAAAATGGATTTTTTGGGCCTGCGCACGCTGACGGTCATCGCGGACGCCGAACGGGATATAAAAAAGCGGGAGCCCGCTTTTTCCATGGACGCGATCGATTACGAGGACAGGGCTGTTTTTGATATGATCGCCGCGGGCAATACGAGCGGCGTGTTCCAGTTTGAATCGGGCGGTATGCGTCAGCTGCTCATGCAGATGCGGCCGACGAGCGTGGAGGATCTGATTGCCGCGGTGTCGCTGTATCGCCCGGGACCGATGGATTCCATCCCGACCTATCTTGAAAACCGCAGTCATCCCGAGCGCATCCGCTACAAGCATCCGCTGCTCAAGCCTATTCTCGACGTAACGAACGGCTGCATCATCTATCAGGAGCAGGTGATGCAGATATTTCGCGCGCTCGCCGGCTTCAGCTACGGACAGGCGGATCTCGTGCGCCGCGCAATGTCCAAAAAAAAGCACAAGGTCATGGAGCAGGAGGGCGAGCGCTTTATCCACGGCAGCACCGAGCCCGGGCGTGAGTGCGACGGCTGCGTGCGGCGTGGTATTCCGGAGAACATCGCGAAAGCGATCTATGACGACATGGCGAGCTTCGCCTCCTATGCGTTCAACAAGTCACACGCGGCGGCTTACGCGGTCGTCGCCTATCAGACGGCGTTTTTAAAATGCCATCATCCTGTGGAATTTATGGCGGCGCTACTCACGAGCGTGCTCGACAGCAGCGACAAGGTCATGGAGTATATCGGCGAGTGCCGCAGCATCGGCATAGAGGTCCTGCCGCCGGACGTCAACATAAGCTCGTATGCTTTCACGGTAGACGGCGCGCGCATCCGCTTCGGACTGCTTGCGATCAAGGGCGTCGGGCGCAGCCTTATCGATTCCATCGCCGCCGAGCGGCAGCGGGGAGGCCTGTACGCGTCCTTCCTCGATTTTTGCGAGCGAACCTACGGGACGGAAATCAACCGCCGCGCGCTTGAGAATCTTGTAAAGTGCGGCGCGTTCGATAGCTTCGGCCTGTCGCGCAAAAGCATGGTCAACGGCATGGAGTCGGTGCTTCGTTCCATCGACGAAGATAATAAAAAAAATGTTGCCGGGCAGATCGACCTGTTCGGCGCGTTTGAGGAGCACACGCAGAAGGAAGCGACGCTGCCGGATGACGGCGAATATGAGGTCTCGGAAAAACTGCGCTTCGAAAAAGAGCTGACCGGGCTCTATTTGTCCAGTCACCCGCTGCAGCAATATGAAAATGAGCGCAGGCGTTTGACGAAGCACCAGATTCGCGACTTTCTGTCAGACGACGCGCAACGCTTTGACAATGAGGAGATCACCCTGCTTGCGTGCATCTCGAGCGTGCGCACAAAGATCACGAGAAGCAACTCGACGATGGCGTTCGTGAATATAGAGGATATCTCCGGCATGATGGAGATGATCGTGTTCCCGAAAAAACTGGAGGAGTATGCGCGGCTGCTGCGGGAGAATGAGATTCTCGTCATCAAGGGCCGCATCTCCGTCAAGGAGGAGGAAGCCGTCCGTCTTGTTTTAAACGATGCGTTTCCGCTTGCGATGGCGCTGCAGCAGGCGGGGGATACAAGGGCGGAAGACGGGGCTGCCCCGGCAGAACCCGACCGTAAAGCCAATACGCTTTACATCAAACTTTCCGGGGAAAGAGATCCGCACAGAGAGCAGGTGCTGGGCTTGCTCGGCATCTTCGACGGCAGCGTCCCGGTCAAATTTTATTACGCGGACAAAAAACAGACCGTGCTTGCGCCGCACAAATACTGGGTAAGCTATGCACAGAAGCTGGATGAAGAACTGGCGTCGCTGCTCGGGCGGGAAAATGTTGTTTTCAAGTGATTGACAAAGCGCGGCGTCCGAATTATTATGAAATCTGTTTTAAAAATTAAGAGGTGTTTGCAATGGCTGGTAAAATAAGAACGATCGGCGTGCTGACGAGCGGCGGAGACGCACCCGGCATGAATGCGGCGATCCGTGCGGTTTGCAGGACCGCGATCAACAAGGGGATGCGCGTCATGGGCATCCGCAGAGGCTATAACGGCCTCATCACGGGCGACATGTTTGAAATGAACATCCGCAGCGTATCCGAGATCATTCATCGCGGCGGCACGGTGCTGTACACCGCGCGCTGCCAGGAGTTCACGACCGACGAGGGGCAGGAGAAGGCGAAGGACGTCTGCATCGAAAACGGCGTAGACGCGATCGTCGCCATCGGCGGCGACGGTACCTTCCGCGGCGCGCTGGACCTGAGCAAGCGCGGCATCGCCTGCATCGGTATTCCCGGCACGATCGACAATGATATCGGCGCGAGCGAGTATACCATCGGCTACGACACAGCGCTCAACACCGCGATGGAGATGGTCGACAAGCTGCGCGATACGACACAGTCGCATGACCGCTGCTCGGTCGTCGAGGTCATGGGGCACAAGGCGGGCTATCTCGCCGCCAACACGGGTATTGCCTGCGGCGCGGTGTCCATCATCGTTCCGGAGCTCCCATATGACATCGACAAGGACGTCATCGGTCGTATGAAGCGCACGCAGAAGACGGGAAAAAAGCATTTTATCGTTGTCATCGCGGAGGGCTGCGGCAGCGCCATCGAGCTGTCCAAGGTCATCCAGGACAAAACGGGCATCGAGACAAAGGCAACAGTGCTCGGCCATGTACAGCGCGGCGGAACGCCGACGATGCGCGACCGTGTCGTCGCAAGCGAGATGGGCTTCCACGCGGTCGAGCTGCTGCACGAGGGGATCACCGACCGCCTCGTCGTTATGCAAAACGGTCTCATCACCGACGTCGATATCGTCGAGGGGCTCGCGATGAAGAAGAAGATCAACGAAAAGCTTATGACCATGTCGCAGACCATTTCTATCTGACTTTCCGCTATCGCCGCTATGCGGCGATATTTTTTTGTGCGCGTTCACACATTGCCCGGCGCGTGAATATAGTTTTACGAGGGCGGTGATTTTCAGATGCGGCGCGTAAAGACGGAAAAAATCAGAAAAGCGGCGATAAAGGCCGCGGTTGCAGCGCTGCTTGTCGCGCTGCCGCTTTGGATGACGGGCAATTTGGGCCCGGTCGTCAAGACCATCTGTGCGAGTCAGGCGAAAATCCTCGGCACGGCGGCGATCAACAAAGCCGTCATGTCGGAGCTTGAGCGGCTGAACATCGATTACGGCTCGCTCGTGCGCATCACGACGGACAACAGCGGGAATGTGAGCGTCATCGAGACGAATGCCGTGGAGGTAAACAAGCTCAAGTCGCTGCTGACTGACGCCGTGAATGAGAGCCTCAAGGATATACCGCAGCAGGATGTGCGCATCCCGCTTGGCACGCTCACCGGGTTCGAGCTTCTGTCGGGGCGCGGCCCGCGCATCAAGCTTCGTATGCAGCCGGCGTCCTATGTGGAATGCACGCTGTCCAACAAATTTGACAGCGCCGGCATCAACCAGACGCGGCATCAGATCATGGTGGAGTTCAAGGTTTCAATGACGGCCATCCTCGCGCCCTATTCGACCACCGTTGAGGTCGACTCCAATATCTGTATCGCGGAGACAGTCATCGTGGGCGCGGTGCCGGAAATGTTCGCCGACCTCGCACAATAGGCTGTGATTCTGCGGATTTTGTGGTAAAATAAAGACAACAATAACAAGGATGCGGTTAAACAATGGATGTCGATCAGGCGGCGGTGCGCGCGGCAGAACTGCGCGCGTTGCTCGAATATCATGCAAAGCTCTATTATGAAAAGGACGCGCCGGAGATTGAGGACAGCGAGTACGACGCGCTGCTGCGCGAGCTGACGGAGCTGGAGCAGACCTTTCCGCAGATAAAGACGCAGGATTCACCGACCGAGCATATCGGCGGCGCGGCGGCGGGACAATTCAGCAAGGTGACGCACGCGCTCAAAATGGAAAGCCTGCAAAACGCCTTCTCGCGGGAGGATATCGCCGACTTCTTTGATCGCGTGCGGCAGGCTGTGCCGGATGCGGTCTTTGCCGTAGAGCCTAAGATCGACGGTCTGTCGGTGCTGCTCGAATACAGAAACGGAAAATTCACGCGCGGCTCCACGCGGGGGGACGGCGTTGTCGGCGAGGACGTGACGGTCAATCTGATGACGGTCGCGTCCATTCCACACACATTGCCGGAGCCCATCGCGCTGCTGGAGGTACGCGGTGAGATCTATATGCCCAAGGAAGTCTTTCTCGCCATCTCCGAGCAGCAGGAGGCGGAGGGCGGCGCGCCCTTTAAAAATCCGCGCAACGCCGCCGCCGGCTCGCTTCGCCAAAAGGACCCGCGGATAACAAGGGAGCGCAAGCTTGACATCTTTGTTTTTAACGTAGAACGCATTTCCGACGGCTATGCGGAGCAGACGGCCACCCACATCGGACGCATAGAGTTTCTGCGCGCGCTCGGCTTCCATACGATTCCGTCGAGCGTCCGCTGCGACGGCGTGGACGCCGTCATGGCGCGCATTGACGCCATCGGCGGGGAGCGCGCGGGGCTGCCCTATGACATCGACGGCGCCGTCGTTAAGCTGAACGATATCGGCAGTCGCGCCATTCTCGGCTCCACGAACAAATTTCCGCGTTGGGCGATCGCGTTCAAATATCCCCCGGAGGTCAAGACCAGCGAGCTGCTCGCGATCGACGTCGCGGTCGGGCGAACGGGCGTTCTGACGCCGACCGCCGTCTTTAAGCCCGTGCAGCTTGCGGGGACGACCGTGTCCCGCGCCGTTTTGCACAACCAGGATTTTATCGACGCGCTCGATGTTCGCGTGGGGGATATGGTGGACGTGCATAAGGCGGGCGACATCATCCCCGAAATCATACGCGCGCATGACCACAAGCCGGGCAGCATACCGTTCCGTCTGCCGGACGTCTGCCCTTCCTGCAAGGAGACGGTCGTGCGTCTGGACGGCGAGGTCGCGCTGCGCTGCATCAATCCGGAGTGCCCGGAGCAGCGCCGGCGCAATCTCATCCACTTCGTATCCAAGGGCGCTATGAACATCGACGGTCTCGGACCTGCGCGCATCGATCAGCTGCTCGAGAAGGGCCTTGTAAAGGGGATACCCGATCTGTTTACACTCACGAAGGAGCAGCTGCTCACGCTCGACAAGATAAAGGACAGATCCGCGGAAAATGTTCTTACGGCGGTAGAGACGTGTAAAGCCGCGAACCTTGACAGCGTGATTTACAGCTTTGGGATCCGAAATGTCGGCGAAAAAGCGGCGACGATTCTGTGTGAGCGCTTCTCGTCGATCGACGCGCTGATGGATGCGCCGCAGGAGGCGATGGCGCAGGTCATGGGGATCGGGCCGGTCATCGCGCAGAGCGTCCGCGCCTTTTTCGATAAAGAGGGAGCGCGGGACCTCGTGGAGCGGCTGCGCGCCGTCGGCGTCAATATGGTCTATCGCTCGGGCCGGCTTTCCGACAAGCTGACGGGCAAGACGCTCGTCGTCACGGGGACGCTCGAGACGCTTTCGCGCGACGAAGCGAACGCGCTTATCGAGGCGAACGGCGGCAAGGCGGCCGGCTCCGTTTCCGCAAAGACGAGTTATGTAATCGCGGGCGAGAGTGCCGGCAGCAAGCTGACGAAAGCGCAGGCGCTCGGCGTACCGGTGCTGACGGAGCAGGAGTTTCTCGCGCTGCTCAGATAAATGTTGCGGACGGGGCCATGCTGTAATGGATATGAAGGGATCTTATGTGAAAGAAATTTTGATCGGGCATTGCGGCACCATCCGCCGGCACAGCTGCGGAAAGCCGTATGGGCCGGGCAATATGTACAGCTTGTGCTACACAAAATAAGATGACGGGACGGTCACTTTCCGGCAAGAAGATATCTCTCATTGCTTTCTTCTCAAGGGTTTCGACGGAACAAAATGCGGCTTTTGAACTATGCTGACAACGATATACTTGGACGGGCTGAAAAGCCCGTCCGTTTTTTGTTCTATCCCCGCCTCGTGACAAATAAACATTCAGTAAGAACGAAACGGGATGGGGACGTAAAAAATGGACAAGACGGAGATCGAACGGATCGCGGCCATGCTGGCGCCGCGCCTGAGCGAGCCGGTCGCGCGCGCCGCGGCGCCGTGTGCGGATACCGTTACGGAGCTGCGCTTTCGGGCGGGGCGTCCTGTGTGCATCCGGTGCGGCGCTCAAACGCGGTTTGTGCGGGACGGACGCTGCGTTGAGTCGGCGGACGACTGCCTGCTCGCACAGCCGCAGGAGCTGCAGCAGACGCTCGCGCGGCTGTCTGAATACTCCCTGTATGCGAAGCAGCCGCAGCTCGGCAGCGGCTATCTGACCATCCGCGGCGGCCACCGCGTGGGGATCGCCGCAAGCGAGACGGCGGGCGGCGTGGATTTCGGCAGCATCAACGCGTTGAACATCCGCATCGCCCGCGCCGTTCCCGGCTGCGCCGACGCGGTCGTGCGGCGCACGCAGGCGGAGCGCCGCGCTTCTGTTTTGTGGGTCTCGCTGCCGGGGGCGGGAAAAACAACGCTGCTTCGGGACGCCGTGCGGCAGCTTGCATCGCCTCAGTATCTTCAGCGCATTTCTCTCATAGACGAGCGGCGCGAGCTTGCGGGCGTTTCGCAGGGCGCGCCGACGCTGGACGTGGGTCTTTTAACGGACGTGCTGGACGGCTATGCCCGCAAGGACGGGATACCGCTCGCCGTGCGCGCGCTTGCGCCGGATTTTATCGCCTGCGACGAGATCGGCGGCGCTGCGGACATGGAGGCCTTGGCCGATGCGCACCGCTGCGGCGTCCTGCTGCTTGCGAGCATCCACGCGCCGGAGCTGCACGCGTTGCGCGCCTGCCGGTACTTTGACGTGCTGCGCGGCGTGTTCGATTATGCGGTGCTCGTGCGGTCCGCCCCCGCGCCGGGGACGATCGCCGCGATTGAGCGGATGGAGTCATTATGATCAAGGCGGTCGGGTTCGTATTTATCCTTTTGTCCTCCTGCGGTCTCGGTTATGCAAAAAAGGCGAAGCTGCTGTATGCAGAAAAGCTTCTCGAGGCGTTCGTCAGCTTGTGCGGAGAGCTGCGGTATCAGATGACCTTCAGCAGCGAGTCGCTCATATCGATCCTCCGGAATCTGTCACGGCGCAGCTGCTTTTCAACGCTTTGTTTTTTGTCGGACGCGCTCGCGCGGTACGCACGGACCGGGATGCTGAACAGCGCGCTGTCGCAGGCGTTCGCCGCATGGGAGAACCGCGCGCTTTTGAGCGCTGACGAACAGAGCGCGCTGGGTGCGCTGTTCGATTCATTCGCGTGTGACGGCAAAGACAGGGAGACGGAAAAGCTGCTGAAAACAGCGGAAAGTCTGAACAGCGCGTTGACGCTGCGGCGCAGCGACCGGCGGGCAAATCGAGGATATTATGAACTGCTATACGCGCTCGTAGGCGCGATCGTGGCAATCGTACTGCTATAGGAGAAGAATATGGACGTCGATTTTATATTCCGCATCGCGGCCATCGGCATCATCGTCGCTGTGCTCAATCTCGTGTTGACACGCGCGGGGAGAGAGGAGCAGGCGATGATGACGACGCTCGCAGGTCTCGTCGTCGTGCTCATGATGATCATCACGCAGATCAGCGAGCTGTTTTCGACGATCAAGTCGGTGTTCGGCCTATGACGATGGATATAGCCCGTCTTTGCGTGATCGCGCTGCTCGGCACGCTGCTGTGCGTGCTTCTGAAAAAGAATGCGGCAGAGCAGTCCTTCCTTCTGACGCTCGGAGTCTGCGCGGGCGTGCTGCTGTATATTCTTCCCTATATCTCGGAGTTCAAGGCCGCGCTCGAAGCGCTCTGCGGTGAAACGAGCAGTCAGAATCTGCAGATCGTCGTCAAAGCGCTGGGCATCTGTATTCTCGCGCAGACGAGCGCACACATATGCGCGGATTACGGACAGAACGCGCTGTCCGGACAGATCGAAACGGCCGGGAAATTCGCCGTACTGCTCGTTTCACTGCCGCTCGTGCGGCAGTTGCTTTGCGTCATCACGGGTCTGCTCGCATGAAGCGGGGGATCGCCCTTCTGCTTATTGTTATTGCGTTCCTTATTGTCGACGCACCGGACTGCGCCGCGGCCGCGCAGGAGAGCTCGCTCGACGCCGTCTATGAGCAGGGCATCGAGCGCTTCGGCGAAAGTCTGCCGGACTCGATGCGGGCATATCTTGAGGACGGGAAGCTCAAAGAAGACGGCGGCGTGCTGGATGCCTTTTGGGGGCTTCTGAAAGAGCTGCCCTCCATGACCGCCGCTCAGCTTGAGCTGCCGCTCACCCTGTTCGCGAGCGTGCTCGCGCTGTTGCTGCTGCGCGCGCTCATCGGCGCGACGGGGATCGCGGAGCAGAGTGCGGCGGGCAGCCTTGCGGTGAATGTCGCCGTGTCGCTTGCGACGGCGCTCGCAGTGTCTGCGGCGCTGACGCGTCTGATCGAAAGCGCACAGACGGTTCTTGAGACGGCAAACACCGCCGTAGTCAGCGCCGTGCCCGTTTACGCGGGGCTGTCCGCCGCCGCGGGAACGCTCGTCAGCGGCTCGCTGTATGGCTTGTCGGTCGCGCTCGTAGGCGGCGCCGCGTCGTCGGTCGTCACGAAGATACTCCTGCCGCTGACCGGTATTCTGATCGGTCTCGGGCTTGTGAGCGGCATTACGGAGGGCCTGCAGTCGCTCTGCGATGGGATCAAAAAGGCCGCCGTCTGGGCGATGGGGCTGCTGACAAGCTGCTTTGTGGGCGTGCTGAGCCTGCAGGGAAAAGTGAGCGCCAATGCGGATGCAGCTCTGCTGAAGACAGCGCGCTTTGTCGCCTCGAGCGCCGTGCCGATCATCGGTTCGGCGGTCTCTGAGGCATCGGGCGCCGTGACGGCAAGCGCACGACTGATGCGCAGTACCCTCGGCAGCGCGGGGATCATCGTGATCGCAGCGACGCTGCTGCCGCAGATCCTGCTGTGCCTCCTGAGCGGCGTGTCGCTGTCGCTGTGCGGCGTATTTGCGGATATTGCAGGGCTCACGGCACAGCGGCGCTGTCTTTTGACGCTCAAAGCCTCCGTAGATATCCTGACTGCGGCGCTGACCTTTCACCTGATCGCACTGATCGTATGCGTCGCCGTCATGATCGGAACAGGGGGATAAGATGATCGAGAGTTTTATAAAAACGTGGGGCATCGCGCTGTGCACGGCGGCGCTGCTCGCCGGGCTGCTGAGCGCCGCGGCGCCCGACGGTCCGCTCGCGCGGTCGCTCAAATATATTCTGGGGCTCTACGTTCTGCTCGCGGCGATCACGCCCTTCATAGGCGCGGACAGCGTTTTGAACGCGGAGGCGTCTGATCTTTTTGAAGTCGATACGTCGGGCGTCGACGCGGCGTATGACGACAGTGTGCTGCGCGGAAGTGAAGCCGTCATTGAGGAAAACCTGCAAGCCGCACTCGCCGTGTACGGCTTGGATGCGCAAGCGGACGTGATCATTTCTATGGACGATGCGCGCAACATATACTGTAACAGGGCGATCCTTTATATCACGCACGGCGACAGCGCGCGCGCCGCGGAGATTGCGCGCGCGCAGCTGGGGATCGAGCCGGAAATCATACGCCGATAGGGAAAAAGATGGATCAGAAGATGACGGAAAAGCTGAACGGTCTGTTCACAAAGAAAAACAAAACGTCGCTGATCGCGGCGCTTCTCATTCTGGGTGTGCTGTTGCTCGCCTGCGGCGGCCTGTTTGAAAAAAAGGAGGATACGCAGATGCCCGTCACCGACGACACGGCTTACAATGAGCAATATGTGAAGCAGCTTCAGAACGATGTCACCGCGTTTATCACGCAGATGGAGGGCGTCGGGAAAGCGAGCGTGCTCGTTCGGCTCGAGACGGGCGTGCAATATGTCTACGCGACGGATGGAAAAAGCAGCGACGACACGACGCAGACGGCGTCGGACAGTTACACGAGCCGCACGAGCAAGGAGAGCAGCGTTATTATCGTCGACGGGAAAGCGCTCGTGCTTCAGCGCATCGAGCCGACCGTGCAGGGCGTCGTGATCGTCTGCGAGGGCGGCGGAAGCGCCGCCGTGCGGGAAAAGGTGACCGAGGCCGTCAGTGTTTTATGCGGAATCGGCACAAATCGCATATCTGTCTCCAAAATGCCGTAAATATATAACAAAAACGCGAGGGGTAGTTATGAAATCAAATTTTGCCAAAAAACAGATCACGATGCTGACGCTCGTTCTGGCGTTGGCAGTGGCTGTGTATCTCAACTGGCGCTTTGCAAACGGCGGAAATGTACTGCCGCTGACGGAATCACTGACGGATAATTCCGCCGCGCAGCAGGTGAACGCCGACGCGGAGGGAACAGCGCAGGAATCGTCGGAGATATCCTCCGGCGCGGTGTTGCCGCAGGACGCACAGCAGACGACGGGCGAGACCTATTACGGCGACGCGCTGTTCGTGTCGAAGGACGAGAGCTCCGCCGAAAGCTACTTTTCCGAAGCGCGCATGACGCGCACGTCGACGCGGGACGAGGCGCTCGACGCACTGCAAAAGTCGCTGCAGAAGACCGACCTCACCGAGGCGGAAAGGCGGATCTCACGAAACAACTCACTGCAATTGCGAAGAACATCACCAAGGAGGGCACGATCGAGAGCCTTATAAAGGCAAAGGGCTTCAGCGACTGCGTCGCATTTATCAATGGGGACGCCGTCAAAATCGTCGTAAAATCCTCCGCAGCCGGCCTTACGGTCAGCGAGGTCGCGCAGATCAAGGAGATCGTATTGTCCGAGAGCGGTGCCGCTGTGCAGAATGTTTCCATCGTTGAAATAAAATAAAATACTGTTGTATAAAGATAGAAAAAATGGTATAATCTCTTGCACAGGAGGACGCAGAATATGGACATCGAAAGTATAAAAAGCGCCGACGGCACCCTGCGGATATCTCAGGAGGTCATCGCGTCGATCGCAAAATACGCCACGCTCGAGATCGAAGGCGTAGGCAGCGTTTCCACCGCGAATACCGGCGTAAAGGGCCTGATCACAAAAACGAACTACCTCAAGCCGATCAAGATCGAGCTTGTGGACGACGTCGTGAACGTCGAATTGAATATAGTCGTCAAACAAGGCTATCGCATTCCCGACCTGTCCGCGCAGATACAGCAAAACGTAAAAAACGCAATACAGAGTATGACAGGGCTCGCAGTCGCCAAGATAGACGTCATCGTCGCCGGGCTTGCCAAGGCGTCCGACAGCGAAGAAGCAGAGTAAAAAACTAAGCCCTCCAACCGTGCGGAGGGCTCTTTGTTTGTATCACAGGAGCAGTAATGACAAGACGTGAATCGAGAAGAACGGCGTTCATGCTCGTTTTTCAAAAATACTCGAACGATGTGTCAGCGGACGAGATCCTCGAGGCCGCGGCGGAGGACGGGGAAATGCCGACGGACGAATTCTGCGAGCAACTGGTGCGCCTCACCTGCGCGCATCTGTTCGAACTTGACGCGCTCATCGAGCCGAATCTCAAAAAATGGAGCATGGCAAGGCTGCCGCGTGTGTCGCTCGCGATTCTGCGCTTGAGTTGCGCGCAGCTGCTGTATATGCCGGAGCTTCCGGACAGCGTCGTCATCAACGAGGCGGTGGAGCTCGCGAAGGAATTCGGAGCCGATGATGAATACGCCTTCGTCAACGGGACGCTGCGCAGCGTGAATACGCAGCTGCAGGCACGCGCGTAATGTTCGTCCTCGGGCTCGACACGAGCAACTATGCGACAAGTGCCGCCGTTTTCGACAGCGACAGCGCCGCCGTTCCGGCGCTTAAAAAAATCTTTCTGCCGGTGGAAGCCGGAAAGCTTGGGCTGCGGCAAAACGACGCGGTCTTTCTGCATACGAGGAATCTGCCGGAGGTCCTGTGCGCTGTTGCGGATCGGTTCGATCTAAAGAAGATCGGATGCGTCGCCTACTCGCAGCGGCCGCGCGACCGCGCCGATTCATATATGCCCTGTTTTTTATGCGGTCAGAGCCTCGCGCAATCGCTCGCGGCGGCGCTCGGAGTTCCCGCGCACGGGTTCTCCCACCAGGCGGGCCATGTGATGGCGGCTCTGTTCGGGACAGGCTTTGCCGGCGAAAGGGAAAAGGCGTTTCTCGCCTTCCATGTATCCGGCGGCACGACGGACGCGCTTCGCTGCCGCCTGGACGGCGCGCAGCTCTCGATAGAGACCGCGGCGACGTCGCTCGATCTGTTCGCGGGACAGGCGGTCGACCGCGTGGGCAGTCTGCTCGGGCTGCCGTTCCCGTCGGGCGAGCAGCTCTCTGCGCTCGCACAGCGCGGAGAAAAGGATGATTTCATGCGCCCGACGCTCAAGGGAAACGACTGCTGCTTGTCGGGACTTGAAAACAAGTGCAAGACGCTGCTCGACGCGGGCGCTTTGCCGGCGGACGTCGCGCGGTACTGCCTTTTGTCCGTCGCGCACACGGTGCGGGCAATGACCGAGCGGCTGTATGCGGGAGGGGACGTGATCTACGCCGGCGGCGTGATGTCGAGCGGCGTAATTCGCGCATATCTCCAAAAAACGATTCCGGCCGCACGCTTCTGCGAGCCTGCATATCTGTCCGCGGACAACGCAGTGGGCACGGCCATCCTCGGCGCAAGGGCGGTGAACTATCATGCATGAAAGCATCAGCGTGAGCGCGCTCAACCGCTATGCGAAGGCTCTGCTCGAAACGGACGAGGTGCTGTCGCAGGTCTGGGTGGAAGGGGAGATATCCGGCCTCAAGCTCCATCCGACCTCCGGCCATATGTATTTTACAATGAAGGACGCGCAAGCGTCCGTTTCAGCGGTCATGTGGGCCTCGGCGGCCGCGCGGCTGCGTTTTGTTGTAAAGGACGGGATGTACGTCGTCGCGCGCTGTAAGGTATCGCTATATGAGCGCGACGGCCGCTTTCAGCTGTATGCGGAGGATCTCACGCCTATGGGCGTCGGGACAGCGCAGCAGCAGCTCGACGCGCTGCGCGAAAAGCTTTACAGGGAAGGACTTTTTGACGAAGCGCGCAAGCGCCCGCTCGTCCGCTTCCCGAAGCGCATCGCCGTCGTGACCTCGCCGGGCGCCGCCGCGCTGCAGGACATCATCCATGTGATCGGACGGCGGTATCCGTTTGTAAAGCTTATGCTGTTTCCCGCGGCGGTACAAGGACAGCTCGCGGTTCAGACCATTGTTTCCGCTATTGAAGCCGTGTGCCGCCGCACCGACGTCGACGAGGTGATCATTGCGCGCGGCGGCGGCTCAAAAGAGGATCTTTATTATTTCAACAGTGAGGAGATCGTCCGCGCGGCCGCGCGGCTTCCGGTGCCGTTTATTTCGGCGGTCGGCCATGAGATCGATTATACGCTGCTCGATTATGCCGCCGACGCGCGCGCCGCGACGCCATCCGTCGCGGCGGAGCTCGCCGTGCCGGATGCGCTGCAGCTGCTCGCAAGGGCGCAGGAAGGCTGTGCGCTGTGCGCGGAAAAGACGATCGGCCGCCTTGAGAACGCGCGGGAGGCGCTCGGTTTTGCGTGGGAAAGGGTCATGGACCTTTCTGAGAGCGGATTAAAGGGGAGAACGCAGGCGCTTTTGGCGCGCTGCGCGCTGCTCGACTCGCTCAATCCGGCACGGGTGCTCGCGCAGGGGTATGCGGGTGTTTCAATGGGCGGCGTGCCGGTCGTGAGCGTCACTGCGCTGCGTGAAGGAGATCCTGTATCGCTGCAGTTTAAAGACGGCCGCGCGGACTGCCGCGTCGAGTCCGTCAAAGAGGAATCGTATGAAGCTTAACGATTATACATTTGAAGACGCAATGAACCGGCTGGAGGAGCTGACGGCAATGCTGTCGGCTCCCTCAGTCACACTCGCGGAATCCGTCGAGTTGTTTCGCGAGGCGGCAGAGCTGAAAAAACACTGTGAGGCGCTGTTGAAAAATGCTTCGCTGCAGGTCGAGGATATTCAAAAGGAAGCGCAGCTATGACGGAACAACAATACACCGAAACATTTGCGTCGTATGCCGCGCGCACCGAGCGCTCGCTGGATACGCTGCTGAGCGGTATGCCCGATTCGATAGTGCTCGAGGCGATGCGCTACAGTCTGCTCGGCGGCGGGAAACGCATCCGCGCGGTCATGGCGCTTTCAGCTTGCGAAATGCTCGGCGGCGATATGGACAGCGCGCTGCTTGCGGCGGACGCCGTGGAGATGCTGCATTGCTATTCTCTCATCCACGACGACCTGCCGTGCATGGACGACGACGCGCTGCGGCGCGGCAAGCCGTCCTGTCATATGGCCTTCGGAGAGGCGAACGCGCTGCTTGCGGGCGACGCGCTGCTGACGGCCGCGTTCGAGACGCTGTCGCGTATCGCCGATAAAGGCGCTGTCGCCGGCTGTGTCGGCATTCTCGCGCGCGCCGCCGGTCACTGCGGCATGATCTACGGGCAGGAGCTGGATCTGTATTATGAAGGACGCCGTGCGGATGAAACGGTCCTGCGAAAGATCGACGCCTATAAAACGGGCGCGCTCATCGAGGCGAGTGTGTTGATGGGCGCCGCGTGCGCAAAGACGGACGAAGCGCAAACGGCGGCTCTGCGCGTTTATGCGCAGAATATCGGCGCGGCATTCCAGATCGTTGACGATATCCTCGACGTCACGTCAAGCGCCGAGGCGCTCGGCAAGCCGACGGGCAGCGATGATAAGAACGAAAAGAACACCTTTGTATCTCTGCTCGGCCTCGCGGGTGCGCGCGCGGCGGCGCAGCGGTGCACAGTGGACGCAGCGCAGTCGCTCGGCATCTTCGATACCCGGGCGGAATTCCTGCATATGCTCGCCGATCAACTGCTGCAAAGGACAAATTGATATGCTGCTTGAAAAGGTGAACGGACCTTCCGACATAAAGCAATATGATGTGAAGCAGCTGCGAACGCTCTGCGCTGAGATCCGCAGGACGCTGATCCAGACTGTCTCCAGAACGGGAGGCCACCTCGCCTCGAATCTCGGCACTGTGGAGCTGACTGTTGCGCTGCACAAGGTCTTTGACTGTCCGAAGGACACGATTCTGTTCGACGTCGGGCCTCAATGTTATACGCATAAGCTGCTCACGGGACGGCGCGCGGCTTTTTCAACGCTGCGGCAGGAGGACGGGCTGTCCGGCTTTCCGAAGCCCTATGAGAGCGATTGCGATCCGTTTATCGTGGGGCACAGCTCAACGGCGATGTCCAGCGCCATCGGACTTGCGCGCGCAAAGCTGCTGTGCGGCGATCCCTCCAAGGTGATCGCGGTCGTCGGCGACGGCTCCTTTGCCGGCGGCATGGTGTATGAAGCGATCAATAATATCGACGACAGTCTGAAAAATCTGATCGTGGTGCTCAATGACAACGAGATGTCCATCTCAAAAAGCGTCGGTTCCATCGCGAGCTATCTGCTGCAGTTGCGCACGGGCGCAGCCTATTCCAACCTGAAAAAGCGCGTGCAGACGGCGCTCGAAAGGCTGCCGTTGCTCGGTCCGCCCATCACGCACGCGCTGCTCACATCCAAATCGGTCATCCGCCGCGCGTTGTATGACGGCACGCTCTTTGAAGAGCTCGGGTTCCACTATCTGGGCCCCGTAGACGGGCACGACGTGGGGGAGCTGTGCCGCATTCTCGGCAATATAAAAGAACTGGACGGCCCGATCCTGCTGCATACGATGACCGTAAAAGGCAAGGGCTATACGTTGGCTGAGGAGAATCCCGGCGCATATCACGGCGTCGGCCATTTTGATATAGAGGAGGGCAATCCGGACATTTCGCTCTCCGACAGCTTTTCCAATGAATTCGGCAAGGCGCTGTGCGTCGAAGCGGAAACGGACGGACGCATCTGCGCCGTGACCGCTGCTATGAAATACGGGACGGGCCTGCAGTATTTCTATAAAAAATTCAAGGAACGATTTTTTGACGTCGGCATTGCCGAACAGCATGCGGTGACCTTTTGCGCCGGTCTCGCCAAGGGAGGGATGCATCCGGTTTTTGCAGTGTATTCCACCTTTCTGCAGCGCGCTTTCGATCAACTGTCGCAGGACGTATACATAAATAACGAGGATGTGCTGCTCGCTGTGGATCGCGCGGGTCTTGTCGGTGACGACGGGGAGACGCACCAGGGCCTGTACGACGTCCCGCTGCTTCGGCTGCTCGGCGGGTTCGTCGTCGCGTCGCCCAGCAATTACGATGAGCTGCGCCACTGGCTGCGTGTGCTGATGCGGGACAGCGGACCGCGCGCGCTGCGCTACCCGCGCGGCAGCGAGGACAGCCGTGTAAAGCATTATGCCTGTACAGGCCGCGCGTGGGATATTCTCGAGCCGTCTGCGGAAGCAAAGGCGCTTTTGATCACCTACGGCCGCGAGTTTGCCGAGGTTTATGAGGCGCGCGAGGCGCTTGCTCAACAGGGGATCCCCTGCGCAGTCCTTAAGCTCACGAAGATACTGCCGTTATCGCCGGACGCGGTGCGGACCGCACAAGCCTATGATACTGTTTTCTTTTTTGAGGAGAGCGCCCTCTCGGGCGGTATAGGGGAGCTGTTCGGAGAACAGCTCCGGGCCGCGGGCTATCACGGCGGTTATCACAACGTCGCCGTCGGCAATACCATCGTGCAGCAGGCGTCCGTCGTCTCGCAGCTGCGGCGCTTCGGTCTTGACGCGGGATCGATCATTAAAACAGTCGGAGAAGCATTTTGAAAGAGCGACTTGACATATTGATGCTGAACCGCGGGCTTTGCGAAAGCCGAGAAAAGGCGAAGGCGCTCATCATGGCGGGTCTTGTATTCGTCGACGGAGAGCGCTGCGATAAGGCGGGGACGTTTCTCGACCCCGCAGCGGAGATCGTACTGACCGGAAAAGATGATGAGTTCGTCAGCCGCGGCGGCAAAAAGCTAAAAAAAGCCGTGGAGGAATTCAAACTCGATCTTCGCGAGCTCATCTGCGCGGATATCGGCGCATCGACGGGCGGCTTCACCGACTGTATGCTGCAAAACGGCGCAAAAAAGGTGTACGCGGTCGACGTCGGCTATGGTCAGCTCGCGTGGAAGCTGCGCACCGACCCGCGCGTCGTCAACCTTGAGCGCACGAACTTCCGTTATGCAAGCGAAGAGCAGATACCAGAAAAGCTGGATTTCTTTTCGGTCGATGTATCGTTTATCTCCTTAAAGCTCATCCTTCCCGCGCTCACGCGGGTCTGTGCCGAGCACGCACGGGGCGTATGCCTTATCAAGCCCCAGTTTGAAGCGGGACGGGAAAAGGTCGGCAAGCACGGCGTGGTGACAAAGCCGGAGACACATATCGAAGTGATTGAACAGGTCGCAGGCTATATAGAAGACAACAATTTCGGTGTAAAGGGCCTTACCTTTTCACCCATAAAGGGCCCGGAGGGGAACATAGAGTATCTTGTTTATATAGAGAACAACGCCGCCGGCGAAGAAATTGATCCCGCGGCTGTCGTGCGGCAAGCGCACGCAGCGCTCAACTGTTGAATTTGGAGGTCCGCCTTGAAGCTTCTCTTTTGTGTGAATACCGACAAACAGAAAAACATCGATACGGCGCGGCTTGCCGCGCGGCGATTCGCGTCCTTCGGCTATGAAGTCCTCGCGCCGACACAGGATGCGGGCTGTCTTGCGGAAGATTGCATCCGGTTCACAGACGCGGCTCAGGCGGAGGCGCTGTGCGATATGTTCGTCGTTTTCGGCGGAGATGGCACGATCCTTTATCATGCAGGCCGTGCCGTGCGCTCGCAGAAGCCCCTGTTCGGAATCAACTTGGGGCGACTCGGTTATCTCTCCGCCTTCGACTGCGCGGACGTCCCCTGCATTGAAAAGAGCGATATCGATTCGCTTGTCTGCGCGGAGCGGCCGCTGTTGGAGTGCTATTTTGAGCGTTCTCCGCAGGAGCGGTACAACGCGCTCAACGATGTCGTCGTGTCGCGGGGCGTTACGGCAAAGAGCATTGAGCTTCTGCTCGAGTACGGGGACGTTCCGCTTTCGCGTCTTCGCTGCGACGGCGCCATCGTCTCGACGCCGACCGGCTCCACCGCCTATTCGCTTTCAGCGGGCGGGCCGATCGTGGAACCGGATCTCGACGCGGTCATAGTGACGCCCATCTGCCCGCACACGATGCTTTCGCGCAGCGTCGTTCTTCGTTACGGCGCAAAGGATATCCGCATCACGCCGAGCGTGCGCGACGACAACAGGGCGATGGTGGCTGTCGACGGCACGATCATCGGGGAAACGGATCATGAAAACGCCGTTATCGTGACATCGACGCCGCTCAAGGTGCGGCTGATGATATCGCCGAAGCGCGATTATTTCGATCTGCTGCGCAAGGACATTTCGGAGAGGAGATAAGATGAAAGAAAAACGGCACAAGGCGATCCTCGAGCTGATCGACGCCATGCCCATCTGCACGCAGGAAGAGCTGCTCGCCCAACTGCGCCTGCGCGGCTTTGAGGTGACGCAGGCGACCGTATCGCGGGATATCCGGGAGCTTCGCCTCGCAAAGATCTCACTCGACGGCGGGGCGACGCGTTACACGAGCCATCCGGAATCCGACAAGGTCGGCTTCTCCGAAAAATTCAAAACAATTTTTCGCGAATCCGTCGTGCGCGTCGCGTGCGCTGGGAATCTCGTTGTGATAAAATGTTATACGGGACTCGGAAACGCTGCGTGTGCGGCGCTCGACACGATGAACTTCGATCATCTCGTCGGGACGATCGCGGGCGACGACACCATCTTCTGCGCGACGCAGACACAGGAGGACGCCCGCAAGCTCGCCGCGCTGCTTGAGACTATTATATAAAGGCCGGGGACAGGTAGGATGCTACGAGAAATCAATATTGAAAATGTCGCGGTGATTGAAAAGGCCTGCGTCCAGTTCGACGCGGGGCTCAATATCCTCACGGGTGAGACGGGCGCGGGCAAATCCATCATGATCGACTCCATCAACGCGATCCTCGGCAACCGCACGACCAAGGAGATCGTCCGCACCGGCGCCGACCGCGCGGTCATTTGGGCGACCTTCGCGGACGTGAACAACAAGGTGCTGCGGCTGCTCGAGGCGCAGGGCTATGAGTTTGACGGTATGCTCATCCTGCACCGCGTCATCACGGCGGACGGAAAAAGCCAGTGCCGCGTCAACGGCAAGCCTGCGACGGCGGCGACTGTGCGGGACCTATGCGCGGGACTCATCAATATCCACGGACAACACGACAATCAGGCGCTGCTCGACCCGGAGCAGCATCTTCATATCATTGATGATTTTGCGGAGCTTGGCGATACGCTCGCCGATTACCGCGAGCGCTTTGCGCAGCTCGGCCGGCTCAAGCGTCAAATCGATGCGCTGTCGATGGACGAGGCAGAAAAAACGCGCAAGCTGGATCTGCTGCGCTTCCAGGTTGATGAGATCGACAAGGCGCAGCTCACGCCCGCGGAGGACGAACAGCTTGCGGCGCGCCGCAACCTCATTCGCAATTCGGAAAAGCTTCTGGAATCTCTGCGGCAGAGCTACGCTCTGCTCGCCGGAGAGTCGGACGAGGGCGGAGCGGTCGACCGCGTCAGCGAGGCGAGCGGCCTGCTCGACGACGTCAAGGAGTTCGGCGAGGGGCTGGACACCTGCGCAGCAAAGCTGTCTGATCTTTATTACGGACTGCGGGATACGGCGTCTGAGATTTCCGATTTTTTAGACGGTTTTGAATTTGACCAGAATGAACTTGATGCGATCGAGGAACGGCTCGACCTCATTTATAAGCTGAAAAAGAAATACGGCGCAACGATCCCTGAGATCCTCGCGTTCTGCGAGCAAGCGCGCGAGGAGCTCGGCAATATCGAATCCTCCGGCGCGCAGCTCGAACAGCTGCAAAAACAGTTTGACGACCAGCTCAAGGCGGTTGCGCAGCGCGCGGGCGAGCTCAGCGAGCGGCGCAGGGCGGCCTTTGCGCTGTTTGCGCGGCGCATTAAAGAGGAGCTGACCTTTCTCAATATGCCGGACGTCGATTTTACGGCGAGCTGGCAGAAGGGGAGTCTGACAGCGCGCGGCTTCGACGTCGTGGAATTTCTCATCTCCACAAACGTCGGAGAGCCGCCGAAGCCGCTTTCAAAGATCGCCTCGGGCGGCGAGCTGTCCCGTATCATGCTGGCAATAAAAAACGCGCTCGCCGACAAGGACGACATCGCGACGCTCATCTTCGACGAGATCGATACCGGCGTCAGCGGCGCGGGTGCGGGCAAGATCGGTCAAAAGCTCAGACAGGCCGCCTCCACGCGCCAGATCATCTGCGTGACTCACTCCGCGCAGATCGCCGCATTTGCGGACAACCATCTGAAAATAGAGAAATCCGTGCGCGGAGAGCGCACCTATACCGACATCACGCCGCTTGATCTCGAAGGGCGCAAGCATGAGCTCGCCCGTATCATTTCCGGCGATAACGTCACCGAGACGGCGCTGCAAAATGCTGCGGAAATGCTCGCGCTCGCGCGGGGTTGACAATCGCCGGCGGGTTCTATACAATACATATATCATATTTTAAAGGCTTTGACGGAAAATCCGAAAGTTTTATCGCAGACAGCGCAGAGAGCGTCCGGCCGGTGCAAGGGCGCGCGGGATAAAATGAACCTACGTTTTCAAGAGCTCCGCTGCGGCGGCGTGCGCGCGCGTTAAGCGCCGGAACCGGTGTGTTCCGCTGAGGAGGCCGTCTGGCCTCGAAAAAAGGTGGTACCGCGTTATATAAACGCCCTTTTGCCGTAAAACGGCAGAAGGGCTTTTCTATTGATAAAAGGAGAAGAAAATGAACGTATTTGATGAGCTTGAACAAAGGGGGCTTGTCGAGCAGACGACAGACAGAGAAAAGATCCGGGAGCTGCTGGGCAGCGAGAAGGTCAGCTTCTATGTGGGCTTTGATCCGACGGCGGACAGCCTGCACGTCGGTCATTTCATGCAGCTTGTCATCATGCGCAAGATGCAGCGCGCGGGACACCGTCCCATCGCCATTCTCGGCGGCGGCACGACGATGGTCGGCGACCCGACGGGAAAGACCGATATGCGCCGGATGATGACGCAGGAGACGATCCAGCACAACGCGGACTGCTTCAAAAAGCAGATGTCCAAGTTCGTTGATTTTTCCGAAGGCAAGGCGCTGATGCTCAACAACGCGGACTGGCTGCTGCAGGAAAAGTATATCGATTTTTTGCGCGAGGTCGGGGTGCATTTTACGGTCAACAAAATGCTGACGGCGGAATGCTTCAAGTCCCGCATGGAAAAGGGACTGTCCTTCCTGGAATTCAACTACATGCTCATGCAGAGCTTCGACTTTTACAAGCTCTTTACCGAGTACGGCTGCAAGCTTGAGATGGGCGGCAACGACCAGTGGGCGAATATCATCGGCGGCGTCGAGCTCATCCGCCGCAAGGCGGGCGCCGAGGCCTACGGGATGACCTTCACGCTGCTCACCAACAAAGAGGGCAAGAAGATGGGAAAGACGGAGAACGGCGCCGTCTGGCTCGATCCCGAAAAGACGTCCCCCTACGATTTCTTCCAGTACTGGCGCAATGTTGACGACGCGGACGTCGCCCGCTGCTTGCGGCTGCTGACCGATGTGCCGCTTGATAAGATCGAGGCGTTTGAACGCACCGGCGGCGCGCAGCTCAACGCGGCGAAGGAGCTGCTCGCATACGAGCTGACTTCCACCGTGCACAGCGAACAGGAGGCGCAAAAGGCGCTGGACGCGGCGCGCGCGCTGTTTGCGGGCGCCGGCGACAAGACGCATATGCCGAGCGTACAGCTCACCGCGCAGGATCTGACGGACGGCGGCATCGCGGTTCTCGATCTGCTGATCAAATGCGGCATCGCCGCTTCAAAGGGCGAGGGCAGGCGCCTGATTGAGCAGGGCGGCGTGAGTATAGAGGATGAGAAGGTGACGGATATCTTCGCCGTTGTTCCCGCAGGGAAGCTTGAGGGCGAAGGAGCGATCGTCCGCAAAGGGAAAAAGATTTTTATCCGTGCGTATATCGGGTAAATAGATCTATGGGGAGAGCCTGACGCACGTCGCGCTCTCCCCATATTAATGTGCGGCACATTCAATTATAGCGCAGGAAACAGCATATTTATTAGGGGAACCATTTGGTTCACAGCGCGTTCACAACAGCGGATTATGATGATTTTATATACATGAGAAACTGGTCCCGGCGGCTTTTTGTCGTCTGTGTCTGTTTACAATGCGCGCCGTTTCATGTAAAATAGCATTAATATAAAAGACCGGGGGCAAACCGATGCTGAAATACAAACGGATCCTCATTAAATTGTCGGGGGAGGCGCTCGCGGGGAATAAGGAGCGCGGCCTCGACTACGATACCGTCGTACGCATCTGCCGCGCGATCAAGGAGACGGCCGCGCTCGGCGCAGAGATCGCGGTGGTCGTCGGCGGCGGAAATTTCTGGCGCGGACGCGACAACGCGAATATGGAGCGCTCGCGCGCCGACCACATCGGTATGCTCGCGACGGTGATGAACGGCCTTGCCGTCGCCGATGCGCTTGAACAGATGGACGTTCCCGTGCGGGTTATGACGGCCATCCCCATGCAGCAGGTCGCGGAGCCGTACATTCGCAACCGCGCGATCCGTCATCTCGAGAAGGGGCGAGTCATCATTCTTGCGGGAGGTACGGGGAACCCGTATTTTTCCACGGATACGACCGCCGCGCTGCGCGCAGCGGAGATCGGCGCGGACGTCATCCTCAAAGCGACGCTTGTGGACGGCGTCTATGATAAGGATCCTCATAAATACAAGGATGCCGTCAAATACGACGCGCTCAGCTTCAGCACGGTGCTCAACAACGGTCTGCAGGTCATCGACAGCACCGCCGCGAGCATGTGCCGCGACAACCACATCCCTCTGCTTGTGTTCGATCTGCAGCATGACCCCGAAAATCTTGTCCGCGCGGTGCGCGGCGAAAATATAGGAACCGTCATCGAGGAGGCATAACAATGAACGAATATGTGACCCCGTACAACGACAAAATGAGCAAGACCGTCACCTATCTAAAGGCGGATCTTGCCGCGACGCGCGCGGGCCGTGCCAATCCCGCCGTGCTCGACAAGCTCACCGTCGATTATTACGGCACGCCGACAGCAGTCAACCAGATGGCCGCGGTATCCGTCTCCGAGGCGCGCGTGCTGGTGATCCAGCCGTGGGACGCGTCCACCATCAAAAGCATCGAGAAGGCGATCCAGACGTCTGATATCGGCATCAATCCGATGAACGACGGCCGCGTGATCCGCCTGACCTTCCCACAGCTGACGGAAGAGCGCCGCCGCGACCTTGTTAAAGAAATTAAAAAAATGGCCGAAGACAGCAAAGTCGCCGTTCGCTCTATCCGGCGCGACGCGGTGGATAAATTTAAAGCGCTGCAGAAATCGGGCGAGGTCACAGAAGACGATCTCAAGCAGTTGGAGACGGAGATACAGAAAGCGACCGATGCGCACATCAAGGGGATAGACGACACGGTCAAGGCAAAAGAGACAGAGATCATGGAGATCTGAGCATGACTGAGGAGCAGCTCCCGCAACACATCGGCATTATCATGGACGGCAACGGACGTTGGGCGAAAAAACGCGGGCTGCCGCGCAATGCCGGACATATCAAGGGCGCGGAGGTCTTTCAGACCATCACTCGCCACTGCCAGAAGCGCGGCATAAAGGCGCTGACCGTCTATGCTTTTTCAACGGAGAACTGGAGCCGGCCGCAGGACGAGGTCGACGCGATCATGGATCTGCTTCGCAAATATCTGCATGATGCGTTTGGCTTTCAGGGTGAGAATATCAAGATCAATTTCATCGGCGACCGCAGCAGACTCGCCGACGACATCGTTGCGCTCATGGAGGAGATCGAACGGACCTCGCGCGACAACACGGGGCTTATCCTGAATGTCGGGGTCAACTATGGCGGCAGGGACGAGATCGTCCGCGCCGCGGCCCGCATTGCGGCGGATGCAAGCAGCGGCGCGCTCCGTCCGGACGCTGTAGATGAGGCCGTTTTTGAATCGTATACCGATACGGCCGGACAGCCGCCGGTCGATATGATTCTGCGCCCGAGCGGCGAGCAGCGCATCTCCAATTTTCTTCTCTGGCAGTGCGCCTACAGTGAATTTATCTATATGGATACGCTGTGGCCGGATTTCACGCCGCAGCTGCTCGACAAAGCAATAACGGAATTTTCACATCGCAGGCGCCGTTTCGGCGGTGTGTGAGATTGCCCGGCGGGGTGGATGCCCCGCCTCGCTTTTTATGAAAGGAATTCTCTATGAAACAGAGGCTCATCTCCATCGGCGTCGGCTTTATATTGCTCGCGGCGGTGCTGTATTGGTTTGACACCTTCTTTTTGAACGTCGTCTTCGCGCTTATCGGCGGGCTCGCGATGTTCGAGGTGCTGCGCGCGTATAAGATCAACAACCTCGCGTTCGACGTCGTCTTTATCGGTTATGTGATGCTTACGGTTCTGTTTGAGACGACGAGCGCGGCGGTCATTTATCTGCTCATCTTCTTTGCGTTTTTTATCGTCATGGTGCTCAGAGATCGCCATTATCTCATCAAGGAGAGCGCGGGCGCCTTTCTATCGGCGCTCACGCTGTCGCTGGGCTTCAACGCGCTGCTGACGATGCGCGCCATGACGCCATACGCGAACGACGGCCGTTTCATGTTTTTCATCGCGCTGGCGCTCGGCTGGATCTGCGATACCTTCGGCTATTTCTGCGGCCACGCTTGGGGGAAAAAGAAGCTGTGCCCCGCCATCAGCCCCAACAAGACCGTAGCGGGCGCCGTCGGGGGCGTGCTTGGCACGCCGCTCGTCATCCTGCTCTTTTTCTGGCTTTATTCGAGAAACAACGCGGCTTCCGCATTTTACGGTTTTAAAAGCGACGGACGGCAGATCCTGTTCGTTTTTGTACTCGGCATGGTCGGGGCGTTTGTCGGCATCATCGGCGACCTCGCCGCATCCTATATAAAACGAGAATGCGGCATCAAGGATTTCGGAAAGATCATGCCCGGCCACGGCGGCGCGATGGACCGCATGGACAGCGTGCTGTTTACGAGCGCCCTGTCGGCGTTCGCTTTCGACCTGTATTTCCGCTGGTTTGTGAATCTTTTGTAAGAGGCGCACAATGGCGACAAAAAAACTTGCTGTTCTCGGTTCGACGGGCTCCATCGGCACACAGGCGCTCTCTCTTGTCGATGCGCTCGGCATAGAGATCACGTCGCTGACGTGCGATAAAAACGCGGCGCTGCTCGAGCAGCAGGCGCTGCGCTTTCATCCTGACGCGGTATGTGCCGTGGACAGGGAAGCGGCGGCGGCGCTCAAGATAAAGCTTGCGCACACGAGCACGAAGGTGCTCTCCGGACCCGAGGGCCTGTGCGAGCTTGCCTCGGGCGACAACAGCGACACAGTGCTGACGTCGGTCGTCGGCATCGCCGGACTGCGGCCGACGCTCGCCGCTATCCGCGCACACAAAAATATTGCGCTCGCAAACAAGGAAACGCTTGTCGCCGGCGGCGCGCTCGTTACAGCGCTCGCTAAGGAATGCGGCGTGCAATTGCTGCCTGTGGACAGCGAGCATTCCGCGATCTTTCAGTGCTTGCAGGACGCCGCGTCTGCGAAGACGCTGCGCCGGATTTTTTTGACCGCCTCGGGCGGGCCTTTTTTCGGCGCGGACCGCGCGGCGCTCGAACGCGTGACCGCTGCCGACGCGCTGCGGCATCCGACCTGGTCGATGGGAAAAAAGGTGACCATCGACAGCGCTACGCTGATGAACAAGGGGCTGGAGCTCATCGAGGCGATGTGGTTGTTCGGTCTTCCGCCCGAGCGCATCGAAGTGACCGTGCACCGGCAGAGCATCGTGCATTCCGCTGTGGAATTTGCCGATCACGCAGTGCTCGCGCAGCTGGGCGTGCCGGATATGCGCGTGCCCATTCAGTATGCGCTGACCTATCCGGATCGCGCGGCCTGTCCTGCGCAGCCGCTCGAGGTCGAGCGCATGGCGTCGCTGACCTTTGAACGACCGGACGAGACCACATTTGAATGCCTCGCCGCGTGCAAGGCGGCCGCGGAGGCGGGCGGCCTTGCGCCGTGTTACGCAAACGGAGCGAACGAGGTGGCGGTCCGGGCGTTTCTTGAAGGCCGCATCGGTTTTCTGGATATCGGCCGCGCCGTCACAAATGCGGTTAATCACGCGGAAAAGGCGGAACACTATACTCTTGAAGAGCTGCTCGAGGCGGATGCGGCCGCCCGCGCCATCACAAAGGAGTTTCTATGAACATTCTCATCACCGCGCTCGCTTCCGTTCTCATCTTCGGACTCATTATTTTTATCCATGAGCTCGGCCATTTTATTGCGGCAAAGCGGGGCGGCATCAAGGTCAACGAATTTTCGCTCGGCATGGGTCCGACGCTTTTCAGCAAAAAGAAAGGCGAGACGACCTACAGTCTGCGGGCGTTTCCCATCGGCGGCTTCTGTGCGATGGAGGGGGAGGACGACGACAGCGAAGACGCGCGCGCATTCGGAAAGGCGCCCGTCGGACGCCGCATCCTCGTCGTCGTCGCCGGGGCTTTGATGAATCTCGCGCTCGGCTTTGTCGTTATTTTTGCGCTCACTGTTTCGCAGCCGGCACTTGCTTCCCGCACGGTCGGCGAGTTTTATGAAAATGCGGCGACGGAGGCCTCCGGCCTTCAGATCGGCGACACCATTGTCGCGGTGGACGGGCGCAGAACCTATATTTTCACCGACGTGCAGTATGAGCTTGTTCGCATCACCGACGGCACGGCCGATCTCACCGTGCTGCGCGACGGGCAGGAGGCGCTGCTCAAGGACGTGCAGTTCGATACTGCGGAATACGAGGACGGCTCGACGGGCATCGTGCTCGACTTTAAGGTGTTCGCCGCGGAAAAGAGCGTGGGGAACGTCCTGAAATACGCGGGCTTGTGGACGGTATCCATCGCGCGGCAGATATTTATCTCGGTCGTCGATATCCTCACCGGGCGCATCGCGATCAATCAGCTGTCCGGCCCGGTCGGCATCGTGTCCATCATCAATCAGGCAACGTCCATCGGCTTCAGCACAGTGCTGTATATCCTCGCGTTCATCACCATCAATCTCGGCATCTTCAATCTGCTGCCGCTGCCGGCGCTGGACGGCGGCCGGCTGATCTTTCTTCTTGTTGAAGCCGTCACGAGAAAAAAGCTCAATCCGAAATACGAGGCCGCCATCAACGTCGCGGGCTTCTGCCTGCTCATGTGCCTCATGGTCTTTGTGACCTATAACGATATCACGAAGCTGTTTGTGAGGTGATTCCATGACACGCAGTGTTAAGATCGGAAACGTGACGATCGGCGGCGGCGCATCTGTTGCGGTGCAGTCGATGCTCAATGTGCATCACGGGGACATCGAGGGGAATGTGCGGCAGGCGCGCGCGCTGGAGGCGGCGGGCTGTGATATCCTGCGCGTCGCCATCCCGGACGCAGACGCCGTCCGGCTGATCCCGGCGATCAAGCAGGCGATCGCCATCCCTCTGGTCGCGGATATCCATTTTGATTATCGGCTCGCCATAGAAAGCGTTGCGGCGGGCATAGATAAGGTGCGCATCAATCCGGGCAACATCGGCGACGACGCGCACATAAAGCAGGTGGTGGACGCATGCCGGGGAAAAAGCATTCCAATCCGCGTCGGCGTCAACTCCGGCTCGGTTGAAAAGAGCTTTCTCGAAAAATACGGCGCGCCGACCGCGCACGCGCTCGCGGACAGCGCTTTTTATCACGTAAAGCTCATCGAAAAATATGATTACGACAACATCGTTATCTCGGCCAAATCCTCCGATCTGAAGACGATGATCGAGACATACCGGCTGCTGAGCGAGCGCTGCAATTATCCGCTGCACCTCGGCGTGACCGAAGCGGGTACATACAAATTCGGCCTTCTTAAGTCTGCCGTGGGCATCGGCTCGCTGCTGTGCGACGGCATCGGGGATACCATCCGTGTTTCTCTCACCGACGATCCCGTGCTGGAGATCGGCGCCGCGCGGGACATTCTCAAAACGGTCGGCATGGGCGGCGGCGTCACCGTTGTATCCTGTCCGACGTGCGGGCGCACCGAGATCGATCTCGTTTCCATCGCAAAGAGGGTGGAGGAGGCGACCGCGCAGATGGACAAAAAGCTGACGGTCGCCGTGATGGGGTGCGTCGTCAACGGGCCGGGAGAGGCCCGCGAGGCGGACATCGGCATCGCCGGAGGCAGAGATTGCGCGGTTCTGTTCAAAAAGGGTGTGATCGTGCGAAAGCTCGAGGGCGATATTGCGGGCGAACTGCTGCAGGAGATAGAAAGGCTGTAGAGAGAAAACATGGGGGAAAATCTTTCGGCTCTGTGGCCGGACTTTGACGCGGGCGCAGTTCATGCGAGCGCGGAAAAACTGACGATCGACCGGGATGGGAGGGAAATCCGCCTGTCCCTGTTTTGTGATACCTTCAGCAGCGCTTTTCTCGATCAGCTGGAAGCCTTCTTGACTGGAGAATACGAGGGCTTTTCCGTCACGCTGGAGCCGCTTTTTGCGAAGGAATGCTTCTGCCCCGACGCGTTTCAATACATCGTTCGGCGGCTCATTGCAGACGGTCTGCCCGTCAACGGCTTCTTTCACGGCGCGAGCGCGGAATGCGAAGAGGATACGGTCACCGTGACGCTCACGCACGGTGGGCTGTCGGTGCTCGAAGATGTCGGATTTGCGCGCGCGTTCACAGCGCAGACCCGCCGCTGCTTCGGCTTTGCGCCGACCATCCGCTTTACCGGCGTGACCGAGATAAAGACGGTCAGTAAGGCGCCTGCGCGCGCGCCGGAGCCCGCGCCCATCGGAGATGAGGATGCGCCGCCTGAGCAGGATTCACCGCCGTGGGAGACCGCTCCCCGGGTTGCGCGCGTCCCGCGCACAAAAGCGGCCTCAAAAAAGTCAAGTGAAAAATCCGCATATTTAGCGCTCGCGGACGACGGTATGACGATCCTCCTCGGCAAAAGGCCGTCGCTGAACGCCATACGTCCGCTGGAGGAGGTCGTCGACGACGGAGGCCGCTGCACCGTCTGGGGCGATGTATTTTTCTTTGAAGCGCGCGAGACGCGCAACGGAAATACGATCTATACCGTCGGCATCACCGACTATACGAGCTCGGTCAACATCAAGCAGTTCGACCGGCGCGGCGATTTTAAAAAGCTCGGCGAGCTCAAGGTCGGAGACACAGTCGTCGTCGCGGGCGATATCGCGATGGATCGCTATGAAAATGAGTTCGTCCTCAATCCGCAGAGCATCGCCGTTGTCCGCAAGGCGACCAAGAAGGACACCGCACCGGAAAAGCGGGTCGAGCTGCATCTGCACACAAATATGTCGGCGATGGACGCGCTGCCGACGGCGGCGGACGTCCTCGCGCGCGCACACGCCTATGGACACAGGGCGGTCGCAATCACTGACCACGGCGTCGCGCAGGCGTTCCCGGATGCGGCGGCGGCGCTGCGCAACATTCAGAAGGAAGACCCGGATTTCAAGGTCATCTATGGGGTGGAATGCTACTATGTGGACGATTCCGCTCGTGTTGTGAGCGGAACGGCGGACACGCCGCTCGACGGGGAAATGATCTGCTTCGATCTCGAGACGACAGGCTTGTCCGCGATGGCGGAGCGAATTATAGAGATCGGCGCCGTGCGCATACGCGGCGGCGAGATCGTCGACAGCTTCGACACCTTCGTCGATCCCGGCCGGCCCATCCCGCAGCGCATCACGGAGCTGACGCATATCACCGACGATATGGTCGCGGGCGCACCGCAGGAAAAGCAGGCGCTCGAGATGTTCTTCGAATATGCAAAGGATCTGCCGCTGATGGCGCACAACGCCTCCTTCGACATGTCCTTTTTGACGGCGGCGCTGCGGCGCTGCGGTGATGAGCGCGCGATCACGAGCGTAGACACGCTCGGTATGGCGCAGTCGCTGCTGCCGGACTTAAAAAAGCACCGGCTCGACACGCTCACGCAGTATTTCAAGCTCAACTCATTTGAACATCACCGCGCCAATGACGACGCGGCGGCGCTTGCGCGCATCTATTTTAAATTCATGCCGATGCTCGCGCAGCACGGCGCAACGAGTCTCGGCGATGTCAATGCGTCGCTCGGCGGGCGCGGCTACAAGCACGCGAAGCCCAACCACATGATATTGCTCGTGCGCAATCAGGCGGGACTCAAGAATCTTTATCAGCTCATCACAAAAGGCCACCTGCAGTATTTTTATATGCGCCCGCGCATCCCGAAAAGCGAGCTGATGCGTCACCGCGAGGGGCTGATCCTCGGCTCGGCGTGCGAGCAGGGGGAGGTCTATCGTGCGCTCGTTGAGGACCGCCCGTGGGAGGACGTGCGCGCGCTCGCGGAAAAGTACGATTATCTTGAGATACAACCGTTGTGCAACAATCATTTTATGGTCGACGAGGGGACGCTGCCGGATGACGACGCCATCCTCGAGCTCAATCGTCGGGTCGTGCGGCTCGGCGAAGAGCTGCAAAAGCCCGTCTGCGCGACCTGTGACGTTCACTTTCTCGATGAGAAGGACGGCGTTTACCGCAGTATCCTGATGCATGGGCAGGGCTTTACCGAGTCGGTGAGCGCGCCGCTCATCTTCCGCACGACGGACGAGATGCTGGCGGAATTTGCGTATCTCGGAGAGGAGACCGCGCGGAGGGTCGTTGTCGACAACACCAATCTCATCGCATCGATGATCGAACCGAACATCCAGCCCATCCCGAAGGGCACGTTTACACCGTCTATCGAGGGCGCGGAGCAGCAGCTGCTCGAGCTTTCGCACGCGTCGCTCCGCAAGATTTTCGGGGAGAATCCCGATACGCGCATCGTTGAGCGAATGCAGAAGGAGCTTGACTCCATCATCGGCAATCACTACGCGGTGCTGTACATCATCGCGCAGAAGCTTGTGCACAAATCGATGAGCGACGGTTACCACGTCGGCTCGCGGGGATCGGTCGGCTCCTCCTTTATTGCGTTTTTGCTCGGCATTTCGGAAGTAAACCCGCTGCCGCCGCATTACCGCTGCGATAAATGCAAACATCTCGAATATGTCCCCGACGTCGGCTCCGGCTTCGATCTGCCGGA
>JAYFQJ010000028.1:0-8699 GCA_034927165.1 Oscillospiraceae bacterium | reverse complement strand
TACGCGCGCGCGCGCAAGGGCGTAAATCAGTCCACTGTGCTCTCGCTGATCGTCACCGCTGCGCTCAGCGCGCTGCTGATCGTTTTCGCGCGGCCGCTCGTCATGCTCTTCACAACGGAGGCGGACGTCATCGACTACGGCGTGCGGTTCATCCATTTTACCGCGCCGTTTTATGTGACGCTGTGTTTTTTCAACATCTACGGCGGCGCGCTGCGCGGCGTGGGCGACGCGAAGGGACCGATGCTGCTCATGCTGTCCGCATTCGTCGTGTTCCGTCAGATCTACCTATTCGTGACCAACCGGCTGGGCTGCGGCTTTTGGTCGGTCGCCATCGCTTATCCTGTCGGCTGGATGCTGTGCAGCCTGCTGCTCGCGCTGCGCTACCGACGCTCCATCCTCTGCCGTCCCGACGGCGCGCTCGAGGCGCGTTAGAAAAACTGCCAAGAAAAAAGCGCGCCGCATCCGTGGATGCGGCGCGCTTTTACTCCTCTTTGTCCCGACGCTCTTTCTCCGGCGTCTGCCGCTGCAAATCGGCGCGCCGCTGCGCGGCGTCCCGCACTCGCAGCACGACCCAGACCGGCACGCACAGCGCAGACAAAACCAGGATCACAAGGATCGCTGTATCCATCGCAAAGCCCTCCTGCCGACAACAGCTTATCACACATCCCGCCGCCGCGCAATGCCCGGCTCCTGCGTTTTACTGTCCGTTCCTTCGTACAAGTGATGCCGTATACTGCATACAGCTTCTGAAAGGAGGGCATTTCTGTGAAGGGACAAATCCGGCCCGTACGGGGGCATTACGAGGTCACGGATCTCTCCGGGCGGTTCCTCTTTTCCGCGGACACCTATGCGGAAGCGCAAGCGGAGCTGGAGCAGCTCGCGGCATAAACGGATCGATGCCGACGGAGGGGCGGCTGGCATACGGCGTAAATAAAAGCGCGGCGGAGCATATCCGCCGCGCTTTTTCGTTATTCGACGCTGCGCCACAAGCAGCGGGAGAGATCCACCCGTCCGTCGGGCAGAAAGCTGACGCCGTCCGCCTCGAGCAGCCGCCGCTGCGCGTCGGCGCCGCCGAAGGCGAAGGAGCCGGAGCACGCGCCGAAGCGGTTGACGACCCGGAAGCAGGGGATGTGCGCGGGGTCGGGGTTCACGTGCAGCGCGTACCCGACGACGCGCGACCAGCGGGGGTTGCCCGCGGCGAGCGCGACCATGCCGTAGGTGGCGACGCGGCCCGCCGGGATGCGCCGGACAACGTCGTAAATGCGCTCAAACGTTCCCATCAGTCCACGCCGTAATAATCCCACGCGGCCGCGTGCTCGGCGTAGGTCTTGAAGTAATAGAACGTGCCCTCGTCGCCGTACGGCTTGCCGCCCTGCTCCACCGTCTTGCCGGTGAAGAAGAAATAATAGTCGTGCTGTTCCGGGGTGATCGTGCCGTCGATAGCGTTGATGCCCGGGTTGCAGATGGCGCCCGCGAGAAGGCCCTCGTGCGTATAGGTGTCGTACGCGTCGCGTATGTTCTCGGGGATGTTGTAATAGCCCTCGTAATAGAAGGAGAGCACGCCGGGGATGTAGCCCTTTTCGTTGTCGAACGCATAGTCGCCGAGGCCGCCCTTCACCCACTCGCGCGAGGTATCCGACTCGAGATAGGCCGGGCTCCAGTTGTTGAGGCGGTTCCAGAACACGCCCGCGACCATCGCAAAGCTCTTCGGCTCGTCGTTGGAGGACTCCTTTTGAACGATGGACGCGAGCTTGATGATATCCTCCAGCGAATGGCCGCTCGCGTTGATCCTGGCGACGCGCTCCTCGGTCAGAACATTCGATTCGAAATGTTCGAGCAGGATCTGGATGATATCGTGCGCGGTGTAGTTGACCGCGAACTCATAGGTGTCCGGCCACAGGAACCCGTCCATCTTGATAAACTTATCGGGATCGCTGCTGATCTGATCGAAAAACCCAACGTCGAACGTGTCGTTGTTGCACGCGTCAATGAAGCTGTCCACAGACACGGCGCCGTCCGTCGCGGTCTCCACGCGCATCGCGATCCACAGTGCGGTCTTGCCGTCCGGGATGGTCAGCGTAAAGGTCTTGACCGGCTCGACCACCATCGTCTGCAGCGAATTCACGATCTCATTGTAGCCCATGCGGGTGTTGAAGGTGTGCTCTCCGAGCTGGAAGGTGCCGTCGGCGTTTTTGAGCCGGCAGTAGACCTTAAACACATTGACCGAGCTGATGAGTCCGTTTTGCTTGAGCAGCCGGGCAATATCGGTCGTCGACGCGCCGTCGGGCACCTCGACGGTGAACTCCTTCGCAAAGGAGGCGCTTTGGTCGCCGCTGATCTCAGACACGACCCATATGGCCGCGCCGATGCTGCTGACGGCGAGCGCGAGAATCACCAGCAGCGCGATTGTTCCCGCGCCGAGTCTTTTCTTCTTTTTCTTCTTCTTCTTTTTCCCCGCGCCTTTGCCGGAGGCGCTCTTCGCAGTCTTTGTCTTTTTCGGCGCGGGATTGGGCGCGGCCGCCGCGTCTGTGGCCGCATCTATTGCCGCGCCGACAGGCGATACGTCTTCCGGCTGCGTCGTCTGCTCGGCCGGCTGTTCCTTCGGCGTCTGTTGCGCACAAACGCGCGCGTCGTACGCATCGGCGTCCTCGCGCACGGTGCGCACCGCGCGCGACGACGCGCTCTTTTTGGATGCGCCCGTCTTCTTTCTGCTGTTTGTCTTTAATTTCATTTGAACCGAACCCTTTATATGAATTGTTTATTGATGGCAGATGTCCGCGGCGACCTTATCGCTCGCGCGCTTGCCCTTGAGTATCTCGATGAGACGCAACGCGAAATCGACGGCGCTGCCCGCCGCGCGCGCGGTGAGAAAGGGGGGATCGTACACGACGGGTTGATCGGTATAGCTATCCTCAAGCTCCTTTGAAAAGGAGGGATGGACGGTCGCCTTTTTTCCGTCGAGCAGCCCCGCGTGCGCGAGGATGGACGGCGCGGCGCAGATGGCGGCGACGGTGATGTCCTTTTCGCTCGCAAGGCGGATGGCCCGCTTGACCGTCTCGCTGTTTTCGAGGTTGGTCGTGCCCGGCATACCGCCCGGCAGCAGGATGGCCTCGATCCTGTCGTCCGGCAGAAAGGTCTCCTCCGAAATATCGCTCATGAGCGTCAGGCCGTGGGCGCCCGTCGGCGTGGTGCTGGTGACGCCCACCGTGCGCACCTTGATGCCCGCGCGGCGCAGCAGGTCGATGGGGACAACCGCCTCGCTCTCCTCAAAGCCCTCCGCTAAAAATACATATACCATAATTCCCGTCCTTTCGTTGTCTGAATCAGTCGAGCATGAGATTCATATAGGGATTCATATCGCTGACCGTGGAGCGCGCGTACAGCGCCTTGGACATACCGTAGCGCTGCTTCTCTCCCTCGTAGCGGAACAGATTTTTCTGCACGGGCAGCTGCACCGTCACGGCGCTCGGGTTGTGCTCGAGCACAATGCTCTTGAGCAGCATCATCTCCGCCTTTTCCGACGTGCCGTTGCACTCCCGGATGAACATATGCTTTTTGTCCGTGCCGAAGATCGCATAGCTCTCTCCGCCGTCCCCCGCATACTGCGCGACTGTTTCTCCGTATACCATACAGTCGGCGAGCGCGAACTCCAGCTGCTTTTCATCCCATGTGATGTGCGGGATGTCATACAGCGCCTGCTCGCGCAGCTCGTAGATCTTTTTATAATCCGGCTCGTTGCAGACCGGCGGCTTTTCACAGCGGGCCGAGCGCTCAAGCATACCCGCCTCGAGCTTTACCATGCGGCAGCTGAAGTCGTCGCTGTAACCCCTGTTCTTGTAAAAATCATAGAGATATTTTTCGCCGGGCACAAGCACGCACAGCGCGTAGCCCTGCTCGCGGCAGACGTGCTCCGCGTACTCGAGCAGCTTTACCATATAGCCGTGCCGGCGCCGGGATTTCTGCGTCGCCGCGCCGTAGATGTACGCCGTGCGGATGGTCTTGTCGCGCAAGCGGAAGCCGGTCGGAATAATGGTGAGCATGGAACAGAGATCTCCGTTCTCCTCTATGACGAGCGTGTCGCTGAACTGCGCGACCCGGTCATAGATGAAGTCCACATAGCTCAGCGGATCATGAAATCCCTCGTCCCACAGCAGCTTTATTTTATTGATGTCTTCCTGTGTCGCATTGCGGATCATTTGAGCACCACCACAAATTTTTCTGTCACCGCCGCGGGATAGTAGGACAGCTTGGAGCGGCGAAGACCCTCGTCGCCCATATCGTCTTCGCGGTTGACAAATTGATATTGTGCGCAGAATTGCGCGCAAAAGCGCTGGTTGATGACGGTATACGCGCCGTCATAATCGTAATTTGCTTTTTCTATGTGCGTGCAGAAGGCGTCCGCGTTGATCGGCTCGCCCATCGAGTAGGCGACGACGCGCCCGTTTGCGCGCAGGCACCCGCCCTTGAAGCCGAGCGCAAAGAAATGATCGAACGCCTCGGCCACCGCTTGCTGCTCCTGATGCAGCGTGATGTTTCCTTCGAGGTTCTCCTCGTACCACGCGTCGTTCATCGCGCGCACCTGCGCGATATTTTCGCGGGTGATCTCCTCAAACACACTCTCATATTCCGAGTTGAATTTGGAGATGTGGTTGCGCTTTCCGTGGTACTTTTTTCCGCGCAGCCCGATGAGATCGTCGCTGTTGTAGACGTACTCCGCGTAATCCCGCGAGGTGTGGAACGCGAAGACGCCCGGCATCAGCCGCTCGAGCGCGTCGCAGTCCTCGCGCCGCGCCGCGACCATGTGAAACGGAACGCCGAGCGACGCCGCGTCGTCGATGAGCGCGCGCATCGCGGCGGCGAGATCCCCCGCGCCGACGGGAAACAGATAGGAACGCGTCTGCTCGTCGAAGCGGACAAATGTAAAGCCGTCCGCCTGCGCGGTCTTTGTGAGATAGGTGCCGCGCCAGATAAAGAGATTGCCGAACGTGTATTCGCAGCCTCGGTCGGGCGCCGCGCGCAGCGCCTCGGTCAGGGGTTCCTTGTCCTCCAAACCCAGTAAGTGAAATTCCATACGGGCTATTTCAAAACCTCCCATGTCAGCCGCAGCACATCCGCGGCAATATCGTCTATGGCGCGCAGGCCGCCCGCGTCGTCGCAGCGCACGGTTCGCCAGCCCTGATGCTCGGCGCAGTAGCGCGCCGCCCGCCTGCACTTTTCCTGGTAAACGAGATCCCGCTCATGGATATCCTTCTTGTTCTCGTCACCCGCGTAGCGCTTGCGCATGAGCGCGCTGCCTGTTTCGGGCGACAGATCGAGAAGAACAACGAGGTCGGGTCTCGGAATGCCTAACTTATTGTATTCAAAATCGTACAGCCAGTCAAGAAAGCCGTCCCATTGCTCCTCGGGCAGCTTGTTGGTCTGAAAGACGGCGTTGGACGTCGTATAGCGGTCGCACACGAAGACGTCGCCGTTTCGGTAGTCCTTCTCCCAGTGCGCCTTGTAGCTCGCGTAGCGGTCCACGCCGAAAAACACCGAAGAAGCGTAGCCGTTGACGTCGTCCGGATGCACCCCGAACGCGCCGCCGAGATACAGCCGCACGAGCGCCGACGACTCCTCGTCGTAGCATGGAAAGGACAGCTTGTGCGCGCGCAGCCCCCGCGCCGTCAGGTTTTCATAAAGCCTCGCGGCCTGCGTCGCCTTGCCGCAGCCGTCAAGTCCCTCGAGTACGATGAGTTTTCCGCTCACTGGTTCGCGACCTCGTTCAGCTTTTTGTAGTGCGCGCGCACCCGCTCGGTCTCCCCGCAGCACATCCTGCCCTCCGGGCAGGGCCCCGAGACGCACGCGGGTCCCGCGTTTTCAAACAGCGAGGGCGCCGCCGCGCTCACGATGCGCAGCATCTCGTCCGCGAGCGCGCGAATCTCCCACTGTGCGCGCCGGCAGCAGCGCTGCTTGAAAAAGCTGCGCAGCTCCCGCGCGTTCATCGTCATGACAAGGCGGGTCTCGCACGCGTTGGGCAGCACGAAGCGCGCGTCCTCGATCGCGCGCTTTTCTGCGCGCGCCGCCGCCGCTCTCTTCGCCTTTTCATCCGCGGCGTCCGTCGCTTCCTCTTTTATGTACTGCGCTTTCAGCAGCTCCGTGAGCTCCTCATAGGCCGCCGCGTCGCGCCGCATCGTTTCCTCGTAAAGCGCCCGCGCCCGCTCGTTTTCCGCGATGGCGGGCGGCGTGACATAACGGAAATCGTCGAGGCGCACATAGCGCTGGCTCTGCACGCTGTAGGAGGCGATGCGGTGACGGGTCAGCTGCGCGAGCAGCGAGCGGGACACGCCCTCCACGGCAAAGGTAAAGCTCGCGTGCTCAATGGGGCTTTCATGTCCCAGCGAGGACAGCATCGAAACGAACTGCGCCGTCTTTTCGGGCGTCAGACCCTCAAGCAGCGCGTCGGCGCCCGTGTCCGCATAGCAAAGCTTTGCCGCCGCCGCGACGATGCGCTCGGGCTGCGCTGTGTGGGAGAGAAGATACACCCGCATTGCCGTTTCCTCCGTCAGACCTTTTTCATGGGCGCGTAGTTGGCCATTGTCTTTTTGCGCCCGTGTTGTTCAAAATCGACCTCCACGAGAGTGTCGCCGCCGAGCGGCGTCGCCGACACGACGACGCCCGCGCCGAAGATCTTGTGCTCCACCCTGTCGCCCGGCCGGAACGCCGCGCCGGACGCGCTTCCCCCGCCCGCGGCCGCGGGCTTTTTTGCCCCGCCGAGCGTGATGGAGGAGCCCAGCGACACGTGGCTGTCTGCGCCGCCGAGGCCGCCCGCCTGTGCGGAGGCTCTGTACGCGCCGTAGGCGCCGGCCGCCTGCGTCTGCCACGTCGGCCGCTGCGGCGACAGATCGTCCTTCAGCTCGCCGGAAAATTCCTCCAGAAAGCGGGAGGGCATATTGCGGCGCGTCGCGCCGAACAGCATGCGCATCGAGCAGCGCGTGAGATATAATTTTTTCTTTGCGCGGGTGATGCCGACATAGGCGAGACGGCGCTCCTCCTCGAGGTCCTCCTCGCTTGCGCGCGACTGATCCCCCGGAAAGATGCCCTCCTCGAGGCCCGCGATATAAACGCAGTCGAACTCGAGGCCCTTCGCGCTGTGCAGCGTCATGAGGGTGACGGCGTCGGCGTTCTCGTCGTAGTTGTCGGTGCCTGTGACGAGCGCGATCTCCTCCAAAAACTGCGCGAGGTCGCCGTCCGGGTTCTCCGCTTCAAAATTCTTTATGCTGGACACCAGCTCCTCGGCGTTCTCAAGGCGCGTCGCGCCCTCGTCGCCGAGCGCCTTGAGCATGGCGCGGTAGCCGGTGACGTCGAGCACAGCACAGGCAAACTCGTGCAGCGTATCATTCTGATAGCTCTCGTTCAGCCTGTCCATGACCGCGCAGAAGCCCGCGAGAGCGCCCCGCGCGCGGCTGAGCGTCTCAAATTCATCCGCCCGGCGCGCGACGTCGAGCATCGGCGCGCCCAGGCCGTCCGCGATGCGCGCGAGCTCCGCGACGGTGGCGTCGCCGATCTTGCGCGCGGGGCGGTTGATGATGCGCGACAAGCGCAGATTGTCCGCCGGATTCTCGACGAGCTGCATATACGCGAGCAGATCCTTGATCTCCTGCCGCTCGTAAAACTTCAAGCTTCCGTAGATGCGATAAGGAATGCCCGCGCGGGCGAAATAGTTTTCGAGCGCGTTGCTCTGCGCATTCATGCGGTACAGCACCGCCTGCCCGCGCAGCGGGATGCCCGCGTCGCGGTTGCGCAGAATCTGGCGGCCGATGAACGCCGCCTCCTCGCCCTCGTTGTCGCCGCAATAAACGCCGATCTTATCTCCCGCGCCGGAGTCGCTCCATAATGTTTTTCCCTTGCGCCCGCGGTTGTGCGCGATAACCGCGTTCGCGGCGTCGAGGATCGTCTCGGTCGAGCGGTAGTTCTGCTCGAGCCGGATGACGCGCGCGCCCTTGAAGGTGCGCTCGAAGCCGAGAATGTTTTCGATGGTCGCGCCGCGAAAGCGATAGATGCTCTGGTCGTCGTCGCCGACGACGCAGATATTGCCGCGCGGCCCCGTGAGCAGCTCGACGAGGCGGTACTGCGCAAAGCTCGTATCCTGATACTCGTCCACCATGATATAGCGGAAGCGATCGTTGTAATGCGCGCGCACCTCCGGCTCGCTCTCGAGCAGCCGCACGGTGTAATAGATGAGATCGTCAAAATCGAACGCGCCCGCGTTCTTCAGCCGCCGCTGATACGCCGCATAGATCTCCGCGACGGCCTTCTCGCGGAAATCCGACGCGGTTTTCGCAAACTCCTCCGGCGAGGTCCTGGAATCCTTGAGGCGGCCGATGCGCGACGCCATCCACCGGATGGGAAACATTTTGTCGTCTGTATTTTTATCCTTGTATATCTCTTTTAAAACGCGGTTCTGGTCGTCGGTGTCGTAAATGCCGAAGCTCTTCGGGAAGCCGAGCCGGTCGGCGTCGCGCCGCAGGAAGCGCACGCACGCCGAATGAAAGGTCGACGCGAACACGTCGTTGCCTTCCGGCCCGACCGTGTCGCAGATGCGGCTTTTCAGCTGCGCCGCGGCGTTATTTGTGAAGGTGATCGCGAGGATGCGCCAGGGGGCGGGCGCGTCGCTGCGCAGCAGCGGCCGGAGCTCCTCCGGCAGCGGCGCGCCCGCGAGG
>JAYFQJ010000020.1:0-53648 GCA_034927165.1 Oscillospiraceae bacterium | reverse complement strand
CTCACGCGTTTTCTTTCCGTCGCTCAGGACCACGATGCGGTCGCACCCGCGCACGAGCTCTTCGATCTCGGAGGAGATGTAAACGACGCTGATCCCCTGGGACGCGATCTCGCTGATCAGATCCTCGATCTCGCCCTTTGCGCCGACATCGATGCCGCGCGTGGGCTCGTCGAGTATGATCATATCCGGCTGCATGGCGAGCCAGCGGGACAACACGACCTTTTGCTGGTTGCCGCCCGACAGGCTGCGGATCTTCGTTTTTGAGGAGGGCGTCTTGATCCGTATCCTCTGGATGTACTCCTCCGTCACCGATTTCTGCTTTTTGAAGTCGAGCACGCCGAAGCGGCTCAGCTTGTGCAGCTGTGAGATCGTCAGGTTGTCCTCTATGCTCATGAAGGGGAATATCCCTTCCGTTTTTCTGTCCTCAGAGCAAAAGGCGAGCCCATGCCCGATGGCGTCCGTCGGGCTTTTGAATTTAACAGCCATTCCCTGCAAAAAGGTCTCGCCGACATAATCCTGATCGTCGCCGAATATAACCTTTGCAAGCTCGGTGCGTCCGGCGCCGAGCAATCCGGCCAGACCGACGACCTCGCCCCGGCCGATCTCGATATCGATCCCGTTCAGACGATAATTTGATTTCCGTATATCTTTTGCACTATAGAACACCTCGGACTTCGCTCGGTCGTAGGTGTATATCTTTTTCTTATTTACAAGCTCGCTCGCATCTCTGCCGATCATCATGGAGATCAGCTGCAGCTTGGGTATATCTTCGATCTGCTTGCAGGCGACGTACTCTCCGTCCTTCAGGATCGTCACGCGGTCGCAGATATGATAGACTTCGTCCAGTTTATGCGTTATGAAGATGGTGGAGATGCCCCGGTCCTTAAGCTTTCGCACGACGCCGAACAGAACGGCGACCTCCTCGTTGTCGAGCGAAGACGTCGCTTCATCCATGATCAGCAGCTTCGCGTCGAACGCGAGAGCGCGCGCGATGGACGTCATCTGTTGGATCGCCGTGCTCTGTGAATCCAATCGCTTGGTCACATCGATGGAGATGCCGAGGTCCAGCAGCGCCGTCTGCGCGTCCGCGTTGATCTTCTTCCAATCGATAAAGCCGTTTTTCTTCGGCGCATGTCCCAGGTAGATATTCTCAGCCACGCTCAGAAACGGGCTGAGGTTCAGCTCCTGAAAGATCGGACTTATGCCCAACTGAAGAGCCTCAAGGGTGCTCGAAGGGTTGATCTGCCTGCCGTCGAACAGCATTTCCCCTTTGCCTGCGTCCCGGCGGTAATAACCCGTCAGTATCTTTATCAGTGTTGATTTTCCTGCCCCGTTTTCGCCCATCAGACCCATGACTTCGCCGCGGCGAACCTCAAAGTCCACTTCTTTGAGCGCTCGGACGCCGGGAAAGGTCTTGGATATATTTTTCATTGAAAGCAGGACATCCGTGCTTCCCATATAACTCCTCCTTGTACTGGGCTTTTACAAAAGGCAGTCCGAAAGGCGTTTCGCCTCTCGGACCTGCCTTTGACGACCTACAAAATCTAAATGCGGAAAATGTTTACCACGTTGCCTTGGCCTGCTCCTCTGCCGCGTTCTCAATCGTGAACAGACGGTCGTTGGAGTAGATCAGCGTATCGACGGTCTTGCCCGCCTCAACGGCTTCGATGACTTCCGTGACCTGCGCGCCGAGGAACGGCGTGCACTCGCAGATGGCCGCGACTCTGCCGGCGATGATCTCGTCGAGCGCGTCAGAGCAGCCGTCTCCGCTGGATACGACGATGACGTCCTTGCCGGGGGTGTAGCCCATGCCGTCCACAGCCTGCAGCACGCCGAACAGCATCTCGTCCGAGTGCGTCATGATGACGTCGATGTTGTCGATGCCCTCCGCCTGGATCATGTTCTCAGTGGCGGTCTGGGTATCTGTGCGCGAATAGTTGCCGGTCTGCGTCGCGATGACTGTGCACTTCGTGTCCTTGATGGCATCCGCAAAGCCCTGCGTGCGCTCGATGGCGGTGGTGGAGCCGGCCGTTCCGGTTATTTCAATGATGTTGCAGCCGTCCGGATACTGGTTGGTGACCCACTCGCCGATCCTGTAGCCGCCGTTGTAAGCGTTGGTGCGGATGGCCGTCACATAATCGACGCCCGCTTCGCCCTTGACGGAACGGTCAACAAGGATGACCTTCACATTGGCAGCCTTGCACGCCTCCATGGCGGGGACGAGGCCTTCCTCTTCCTTGGGCTTGATCACGAGATACTGGATCCCCTGCGCGATCAGGTCGTTGACGTTGGCGACCTGCGTGGCAGTGTCGTTCTTCGCTTCATTCCATACGACAGTCGCTCCCGCGGCCTCCAGCTTGTCGATGAGGTCGTTGGTGTCCGTGGTGTTCCAGGAGTTCGTCATGTGGCACGCGGCGACGCCGATCTTGATGCCGCTCAGCGGCAGATCGCTTGTCGTCCCCTCGTCGGTTGTTGCAGCCGGCTCCTCCGTCGTGGAGCATGCCACGAAGGACAGCGCCATGACCAGGACCAGCAGCAATGCAAACAGCTTTTTCATATTTTCACTCCTTTAATGATTTCGTAATATATTAATTTAGAATTAACATATCACGCTTACATGGTAGCGTAATCTGTTGTTAAAATCAATAAAAAAATCAATTTGAAATAAAATTTGTTAGATATAACAGGATTCATTTTGCTTTTTTGTTCAAAAATTATAAATGCAAAATGCGCCTTGAAATCGCATTCGCATATGTGATATACTTTTGTCGGATTAGTATTATTTCTGTAAAGTTATATATTAATTTTAAAGGAGTGTAGAAAAATGAAAATTGTCATTTCATGTGAATTTGCCGGATTTCCGCTGAAGAGCGCGGTGCTTGAGCATCTGAAATCCGCGGGGTACGAGGTGCTGGACGTCGGTCAGAAGAGCGCGGATGAAAAGGTCCTTTATCCGCAGGCGGCCGCGGCGCTTGCAAAGGTCATCCAGAGCGGCGAGTGCAGCAGGGGCGTCCTCATCTGCGGCACGGGCGCGGGCGTCAGCATCGTGGCGAACAAATTCAAGGGCGTATACGCCGTCGCTTGCGAGAGCATCTTCACGGCGCGCGGCATCCCCGTCATCAACGACGCGAACGTTCTCGTCATGGGCAACAATGTGGTCGGGCCGAAGAACGCCTGCGCGATGGTCGATCAGTTTCTCGCCGCATCCTTTGCGGACGGCGAAACGGCCGAGCGCAAGGTCTTCCTCACGGGAATGCTCAACGATGTGAAAAAGATCGAGGACGAGAACTTTAAATAGAGTCGAACGGAGGAGGATTTGATGCGCATGGAAACGTCTGTTCTTGCAAAGCGTCCGCTGGCGCTTGAAAACAACCGCATATCGCGCAGCTACATCGGCGGAACGCTGCTGAACAAATGGAAGGGGCTGCCCGTCGGAGACGAAAGCTATATGTGCGAGGAATGGCAGATGTCCGTCGTCGAGGTGCAGAACATCGACAGCAAGCCGGGAGACGGGCTGAGCCGGATCAAGCTGGACGGCGGAGAGATCGCCCTGCGGGATCTGATCGAGAGAGATCCCGCCGCTTTTCTTGGCAAAAAATACGTGCAGGCGGTCGGCGATACCTGCGGGATGGGCATCCGCACCGGAGATTCCGTCGTGCGCTTGAGCCTGCAGGCGCACCCGCGTCCCGCCGACGCAAAAAAATATCTGAATTTTCCGCGCGGGAAGACCGAGGCGTGGTACATCGTGGAAACGCGGACGATCAACGGCGAGCACCCGTATGTGCGCATCGGCCTGAAGCCCGGCGTGACCAAGGAAAAGATGCGGGAGCTGTTTTTCGCGGAGGACGTGAAGGGGATCGAGGAGACCATGCACAAGCTCCCCATCGAGAAGGGCGACGTCGTTCTGGTCCCCTCCGGTATGCCGCACGCGATGGGGCCCGGCGCGATGTTCCTCGAGGTGGCGGAGGCGTGCGACTTTACCTTCAAGCTCGAGCGCGTCATGCCCACGCGGCCGCTGGACGATCGGGAGATGCACTACGGGATCGGCTTTGACAATATGCTCGAATGCCTGGATTATACCACCTACACCGAGGAGGATATCCGCAAAAAGGCGCTGCTGCATCCTGTCCTGACCGAAAAGGCGGACGCCGCCGAGATCTATTCTCTCATCGGATATGAAAACACCCCTTGCTTTACAATGAACAAGTATGTCGTCCACGGCGAATACAGCATGTGCTCCACCGGGCTGTACCGCGCCGCGGTCGCCATCTACGGGAGCGGGATTGTGCGCTCGCAGGACGGACACGAGACCGCGTTCAAGCAGGGCTCCGGCATCTTCCTCCCGGCGGATTTCGGCACGCTCACCTTCTGCGGAGATTTTACATTTTTGTGTTCTGACGGCGAAAAGGAGGGAAACCCCAATGTCTGAATGTGTCTATTGCAAATATGACACGCCTTCCAACGTCGTGAAGATCTGCGAGCTGGACGCGTCCCGCGTATTTCTGTTCAAGGAGCAGACCCACCCCGGCCGGTGCGTCGTCGTTGAGAAGACGCACCACAGGGAGCTGTTTGAGATGCCGGACGCGGAGATGTGTGCGTTTATGCGCAACGTCGCTCTGGTCGCAAAAGCGATCGACGCCCTGTATCACCCCGACAAGATCAACTACGGTTCCTTTTCGGACACGATGGGCCACGTTCATTTTCATCTTGTCCCGAAGTGGAAGGATAAGGATGAATGGGGCGGGACCTTCGTCATCAATCTTGATAAGACCTATCTGACCGACGAGGAATACGCGGCGCGCGCCGCACAGCTGGCGCGGGAGATAGAGCTGCTGCAAAAATAGCGCTTCGTTTAAAAAGGAGCCCCGGCGGGGCTCCTTTTTTATTCTGCTTCAGCAGCGGGTCCTCCTGCGCAGCGGAGGTTGCAAAAAGCGCCCGCTGCGCGGGTGGGATTCACCGCCTCGGCGAACACGAAACATCCCCCGAACGGAAAATCGCCGGGAACGAACGCTTTTGCATACCGCGCCTTTCAAAGGCATAATTATGATTGGTTTTTCTGCGCTATCCGTTTGCGCACGGGACGGCCGAGCAGACAGGCGGCGGCGATCTTGAGCGCGTCGCCGGGCAGGAAGGGCAGGATGCACACCGACGCCGCGTAGGCGAGGGTCGCTTTCGTCACGAGCAGAAACCAGGCGGTGCCCACGGCGTACAGCACGACGGTGCCCATGAGCATGGCGGCGGGCCACAACCACCGGGATTCCGTGCGGCGGTCGATCAGAAGACCCGTGATGAGCGCGCAGGGGAGATAGCCGACGATGTAGCCGCCCGTGACGCCCGCGAGCACGCCCGCGCCGCCCGCGAAGCCGGCGAAAACAGGCACGCCCAGCGCGCCGAGCAAAATGTAAACGAGCACGGCCAGCGTTCCGTTTTTCCAGCCGCCCACCGCCGCGACGAGATACACGGCGAAGGAAGCGAGCGAAATGGGAACCGGGCCGACGGGCACCGACCACGGCGCGAGCACGCACACGACGGCGGCGAGCAGCGCCGGCAGAACAACGGATTTGCTTTTCATTAATATTTTCTCCTTGTTGGGATTGCGAACGCATTAAATAGTACCACTCAGCCGCCGCCCTTGTAAAGCGGGAAAATGATAAAAACGGCAGGGAGCGCTCCCTGCCGATTTTATCATGTCTGTTTATTTAATTGTAATAAAAGAATGCCGCTTATTCCCAGATGGGGACGATCGCGCCGCCGTACTGCTCGTTGAGGATCTTCGCGACCGCGTCGGAGCGGAACAGATCGACGATGTGAAGATACAGCTCGTTGTCGGCATCCTCCGCGCGCGCGGCGATGATGTTGATGTAGGGATTCTCGACGCCCTCCTCCTGCTTCTCCATGTAGATGGCGTCCTCGAGCGGCTTGAAGCCCGCGTCGATGGCGATGGCGCCGTTGATGAACGCGGCGGTCACGTCGGGCAGCGCGGCGGGAATGTTGCTCGCTTCGAGCTCGACAATCTCGATCTGGACATTATATTTTGTGATGTCGCTCACCGCGGGCACCCAGCCCACCGCGGGGTCCACCTCGATAAAGCCGAGGCTCTCGAGCAGCTTGATGGCGCGGCCGCCGTTGGTGGAGTCGCTCGCGATGGCGATCTTGTCGCCGTCCTTGATCTCGCTGATATCGGTGATGACGTCGGAATACAGCGACAGCGGCGCGATGATGGTCTCGCCGATGGCGACGAGGTCATAGCCCTGCGTCGCGCATTCGTTGTTGAAATACTTGTAGTGCTGGAAGCTGTTGAGATCGATCTCGCCGTCGGCGAGCGCCTTGTTGGGCAGGGAATAGTCGGAGAAGGTGACGAACTCGAGGGTGACGTTTTCCGCCGCGAGCGCGTCGACGACGGGCTGCCAGTACTCGTTGTTCTCTCCGATGACGCCGAGCTTCACGACGGTCGGTTCGACTGCGGTTTCCGCTTCGGAGCTCTTGCCGCAAGCGGCGAAGGACAGCGACAGCGCGAGGATGAGCGCAATGGCCAATAGCTTTTTCATGATAATTTTTCCTTCCTTCTTGTTTAATGTTTGGTTTTCTTTATAATCAATTCCCCGACGCTCTGGATCGCCGTGATGAGAATCAATATCAGGATAACGCAGACGTAGATGACGTCTGTCTGGTGGCGCTGGTGCCCATAGCGGATGGCGTAATCGCCGAGGCCGCCGCCGCCGATGGCGCCCGCCATGGCGGTGAGCCCCACGAGGCTCACGAAGGTGATGGTGACCGCGCGCATGAGACCGGGGATGCTCTCGCGCAAGTAGACGTGCCAGATGATCTCCCATGGGCTGTTGCCCATCGCCTGCGCCGCTTCCACGACGCCGCCGTCCAGCTCCGCGAGCGCGCTCTCGGTCTGGCGCGAGAAGAAGGGGATGGTGCCGACGATGAGCGGGATGATGACGCCCTTGGTGCCGATGCCGGTGCCGACGATAATACGGGACAGCGGCATGATCATCGGGATGAGGATGATGAACGGGATGGAGCGGAAGAGATTGATGATCTTGTCGAGCACGGTGTACAGCACCTTGTGCTCCAGGATGCCGCCCGGCTTTGTGACGGTGAGCACGACGCCGAGGACGAGGCCGAAGACGAGCGCTATGGCGCCGGACACGAACACCATGACAAGCGTCTGTCCGATGCTCTCCCACAGGATGGGGAGCTTTTCCATTACGTTCGGAATGATCTTTTCAAGCAGTGCCGTCATCTTTTGAGCACCTCCACAACGATCTCGTTTTCGGACAGGTAGCGGACCGCCGCCGTGACGTTCTCCTTCGTGCCCGTCATCGAGAGAACAAGATTGCCGAGCGTCGTGCCGCCGACGACCTCCACGTTGCCGAGCAATATGCTCGCGTCGACGTTATAGCGGCGGGATATCTCCGAGATGACCGCCTGCTTGACGCTCGAGCGCCCGTATTTCAGCCGCAGCAGGATCGCGCCCTCTTCCGTGTTGAGCACGGGCGAATCGCTTTCGATGAGCGCGCGCGCCTGTTCGGTGAGGTCGGTGGCGCTGAGAAATTCCCGCGTCGCCGCCGCGGTGGGATTCGCAAAGATGTCGGCGGTCGCTCCCTGTTCCACGATGCGCCCGTCCTGCATGACGGCGATGCGCCCGCAGATCTCCTTTGCGACGGCCATCTCGTGCGTGATGAGCACGATGGTGATGCCAAGACGCCGGTTGACTTCTTTTAAAAGCTTGAGGATTGCGGCCGTCGTGCCGGGGTCGAGCGCCGAGGTGCACTCGTCGCACAGCAGCACCGACGGATCGCACGCGAGCGCGCGGGCGACGGCGACGCGCTGCTTCTGGCCGCCGGACAGCTGGGAGGGATAGGCGTTCTCCTTTTCGTCGAGGCCGACAAGCTCGAGCAGGCCGCGGATCTTCTCCTGCTCCTGTTCCTTTGCGAGCCCCGCGCCGCGCAGCGCGTAGGCGACGTTGCCGTAGACGGTGCGCGACGCCATCAGATTGAAAAGCTGAAAGATCATACCGATCTTTTTGCGCCGCGCGCGCAGCTCCTTTTCCGGCAGCGCCGTCAGCTCCGTGCCGTCGACGGTGACGGTGCCCGCGTCCGGCCGCTCAAGAAGATTAATGCAGCGCACGAGCGTCGACTTGCCCGCGCCGCTCTTGCCGATGATGCCGAAGATCTCGCCGCTGTCGATCGTGAGATCGATGTCGCGGCAGGCCTCCACGCTGCCGTCCTTCGATTGAAAGGTTTTGGATACGCCCTTGAGTTCGATCACGAAACAATCCTCTTTTCGCAAAAATAAAAGCCCGTCCCTGTATACAAGGACGAGCATAACTACCCGTGTTACCACCCTGGTTCGCGGCCGCCTCACGGCTGCCGCCTCAATAAGTACGCGCAACTCAATGCGATATACTCTGTCGCTGTAACGGGCGAATCCCGTCGCAGCCTCCGGTTTTCACCGTCGGTGCGCGGCTCCGAGACCATGTTCACATCGCCTTCATCTGCCCGCTTTCAGCAAACGCGGGCTCTCTTGTGAGATGCGGTTCGACGTTACTCTTCTCTTCACAGCCGTTGTGAAATATGTTGGCATGATTATACCCACAGCGCCGCCGGTTTGTCAATCGGTTTTTTTATTTTTGTGCAAAACCCCGCGATTCCACGCTGTGCACCGCCGCAAATCTATGGTAAAATAACAACAAACAAGCAAAGGGACGGTGTTGATTATGTCAAAATTTGTCATTTCCGCCGATCAGGGAACGACGAGCTCCCGCGCGATCCTGTTCGACGAGAACCAGCGCATCGTCGGCAGCGCGCAGCGGGAATTCACGCAATACTACCCGAAGGAGGGATGGGTGGAGCACGACGCGATGGAGATCTACTCCTCGCAGTTCGGCGTCATCAGCGAGGTGATCGCCCGCAGTGGCGTGGACGTGCGGGACATCGCGGCGCTCGGGATCACCAACCAGAGAGAAACCGTCGTCGTGTGGGAGAAGGAGACCGGCCGGCCCATCTACAACGCCATCGTGTGGCAGTGCCGGCGCACGGCTCCGCTATGCGAGCAGCTCAAGGCGCGCGGGCTCGGGGAATACATCACGCAGACGACCGGTCTCGTCGTGGACGCCTACTTTTCCGGCACCAAGATCAAATGGATCCTCGACAATGTTGAGGGCGCGCGCGCGCGTGCGGAAAAGGGCGAGCTGCTGTGCGGCACCGTCGACAGCTGGCTCGTCTACAAGCTGACGGGCGGCCGCGTGCACGTCACCGACTATACGAACGCCTCGCGCACGATGCTGTTCGATATCCACAAGCTGTGCTGGGACGAGCGGCTGTGCAGGGAGCTGGATGTGCCGATGGCGATGCTGCCGCAGGTGCGTCCGAGCAGCGAGATCTATGGCACCTTCAACTACGGCGGCGTGGAGATCCCCATCGCGGGCATGGCGGGCGACCAGCAGGCGGCGCTGTTCGGGCAGACCTGCTTTGCGGCGGGCGACGCGAAGAACACGTACGGCACCGGCTGCTTCCTTTTGATGAATACGGGCGCGCAGGCGTGCGCAAGTCAAAACGGGATGCTGACGACCGTGGCGGCGAGCACCGACCCCGCGGATGTGCAGTACGCGCTCGAGGGCAGCGTTTTCGTCGCGGGCGCCGTCATCCAGTGGCTGCGCGACGAGCTGGGGCTTATCCGCGAAGCGTCGGACACCGAATATTTCGCAAAAAAGGTGAAGGACACGGCGGGCGTTTATCTCGTGCCCGCGTTCACCGGCCTCGGCGCTCCCTATTGGGATATGTATGCGCGCGGCATAATGGTAGGTCTGACGCGCGGCGCGAACCGGAACCACATCATCCGCGCTGCGCTCGAATCCATCGCGTTCCAGTCCAACGCGGTCATCCGCGCGATGGAGCAGGACATCGGCCGTCGGCTCACAGAGCTCAAGGTGGACGGCGGCGCGTCGGCGAACAACTTCCTCATGCAGTTTCAGGCGGATGTCACGGGCGCGGACATCGTGCGCCCGCAGATCACCGAGACGACTGCGCTCGGCGCAGCGCTGCTCGCGGGGCTCGCCGTCGGCGTCTGGAAGGATAAGGCGGAGATCAAAAAGCGCTGGACGGAGTCCGCGCGGTTTGCGCCGTCTATCGGTGAAGAGGAGCGCGCGCGGCTGTGCGGAAACTTTGACCGCGCCGTCGAGCGGGCAAAGGGCTGGGATATCTGATTTTTCAGATTCGCCGCTTCTAAGGCACAAACGATCGCAAAGCAGTCCCGGACGAGTCGGCGGACCAACTGCCGGCTTGTCCGGGGCCGTTGTTTTTTTATGAGCCTTTTCCGGAGTTTACGCACAGCGATCACAGGGAGTGATGGGGCGCTTGCGCACCTGCCGGCACATCGGGCGCTCTTTTGTCAGAGGGCAAGGGGCACGCAGCGCCCCTTATGCCCTCCGGTATCTCAGCAACTTGCTAAGAGCCGCTGCGCGGTTGCGCGCTTGTACGCCCACCTGCGGGTAGGTGCCCCATACCCCCGGCTTAGGGCGACACACGTCCTAAGTACCCGGGCCGCATTTTCCACCCCCCCCGACGGAAAATGCCGGCTTGGCGGCTTACCTGCGGTAAGCGAAATGCCAGAAAAATATTGATGGTCACTGTATGCAAAAGACTTTTGCACGGAAACAATGGCCTCGGGTCCGGGGAACCGTTCCCCGGTGCGCTGGGGTTGCGGGGTTGTTAGGGGCAAAAGGGGGCATTGCGTGCCCCCTTAGCCCCTAACAGAAAACCGTTTCTCTTGCACTTTTCTGTCTGTGGCTGCTTGGGCGCTTGGCGAACCGCTGGTGCATAGGGCAAAAGGGGGCATTGCGCGCCCCTTAGCCCCTAACAGAAAACCGCTCCTCCTGTACTTTTCTATCTGTAGCCGCGTGGGCGCTCAGAAAGGAGAGTCGTGTTTGTCAGAGGACAAGGGGGCACGCAATGCCCCCTTTTGCCCTCCGACACCTACCGTAACCCCTGAGCGCCGGGGAACGGTTCCCCGGACCCGGAACCATTATCGCAACCGCCTTTGCAAACTGCGGCCGTTTGCGCCGGCTTGCTCTTTTTTTCGGAGTTCCCACCTTCGCTCCGGGAGCAGCGCGCTGGCTTTGGGAACGCAGTGACTGACTTAGAAGCGCAGCGACTTTGGCCCGGCAGTTCGGCAGCCGCCGGACCGCCGGCTCGTCCGGAGACGTCAGGATTGCCGGCTTCCTGCCTTTTATAAGTCGACACCTCGTATGGGGCACGCCGGCATCCGTGTGTTTACTTTTTTTTGATTTTATACTATCATAAAGAAACCGATAACAGGCCTGTGCGTTCCACGCGGAACATTTTGTGTTCTCGGAGAGCGCAGCGGAGAACGCCTGTAGATTTGTTCCACGTGGAACATGAAATGAGGGGAAGCTTTTTGGGTAAAATAGTTGCGATCGCCAACCAGAAGGGCGGCGTGGGGAAAACCACGACGGCCGTCAATCTCGCTGCCGCGCTCGGCGCCGCGGGAAAATCGATCCTTCTGATCGACTTTGACCCCCAGGGAAACGCCACGAGCGGCTACGGCGTAAAAAAGAAAAACGTCAGCGGCTCGGTCTATGAGCTGCTGATGGGGCGCATGGGCTTTGACGACGTCGTCGTCAAGACGCTCTACAACAAGGTATCGCTGATCCCGTCCAGCATCGACCTCGCGGGCGCCGAGCTGGAGCTCGTGTCGATGCCGCGGCGTGAATTCCGGCTGCGCGACGCGATCGTCGCAAAAAAGCACACCTTCGATTATATTCTCATCGACTGTCCGCCCTCGCTCGGGCTGCTGACGCTCAACGGGCTCAACGCCTGCGACACCATCCTCATTCCCATCCAATGCGAATACTACGCGCTGGAGGGACTCTCGCAGCTGATGTCGACCGTGCGGCAGGTGAAAAAGCTTTATAATCCAAACATCGATATCGAGGGCGTGCTGCTGACGATGTACGACGCGCGCATCAATCTGACGGTGCAGGTCGTGGACGAGGTCAAGCGCTTTTTCCCGCAAAAGGTGTACAGCACGGCGATCCCGCGCAACGTGCGCGTGTCCGAGGCACCGAGCTACGGCAAGCCGATCCAGTTTTACGACGCGGGCTCCAAGGGCTCGCAGGCGTACGACGCGCTCGCGGCGGAATTTTTATCGCGCAACCGGCGCGCAGGGGGGGCGGACTGATGGCGGCGAAAAAGGGCGGCCTCGGAACGGGCCTGGACGCGCTTTTCCTCGATAATTCCAACGACGAGGCGCTCAGCGGCGAGGCGACAAACGAGCTGAAGCTCAGCGAGGTGGAGCCCGACCGCGGACAGCCCCGGCAGGTATTTGACGACGACGCACTCGCGGAGCTCGCGGAATCCATTCGGAATCACGGCGTGCTGCAGCCCATCCTGGTGCGGCCGCTCGCGAACGGGCGCTACCAGATCGTCGCGGGCGAGCGGCGCTGGCGGGCGAGCCGCCTCGCGGGCAAGGACACCATCCCCGCGATCGTGCGCAATCTGTCCGATCTTGAGGCGATGACCATCGCCCTTGTTGAAAACCTGCAGCGGGAGGATCTGAACCCCGTCGACGAGGCGCTCGGCTACAAGAAGCTCATGGAGGTCAGCGGCCTGACGCAGGAGCAGGCGGCAAAGCAGGTCGGCCGCTCCCGGCCGGCCGTTGCGAACGCGCTGCGGCTGTTGAGCCTGCCGGAGGACGTGCTCGGGATGCTTCGGGAGGGCGCGCTGACGACCGGACACGCAAAGGCAATTTTGTCCATTGCGGATCCCGCGCTGCGCAGCGCCGTCGCGAAGCAGGTCTCGGAATCAGGCATGACGGTGCGCGACGCCGAAAAGCTGTGCGCAAAGCCCGCGAAGCAGCAAAAGCTGCCGCTGCCAAAGGCCAAGGACTCGGTCGCACAGGAGGTCGAGCTGTCGCTGCAGAATGCGCTGGGCGTCGAGGTGCGCTGCAAATATAAGGACGGCCGCGGCACCCTTTGCGTGGATTTTTATTCAAAGGATCAGTTGTTCGATTTTGCGAACAGGCTGGGGAAGTGATCCTTTCCCAAAACAGTCTCAACTATAATTACTAACTATACAGGGGCGTAAAATGATCGATATCAAATTGCTGCGCACGGACCCGGAGATGGTCCGTGAAAACATCAAAAAGAAATTTCAGGATGAAAAGCTGCCGCTTGTAGACGAGGTGCTGGCGCTCGACAAGGAGTTCCGCGCCGCGCGCACGCGCTGCGACGAGCTGCGCAACGCGCGCAATGTGCTCAGCAAGCAGATCGGCGCGCTGATGGGACAGGGAAAAAGGGAAGAGGCCGAGGCCGCAAAGCGACAGGTAGCGGAAGCCGCGCAGGAGCTCGCCGCGCTCGAGGCGAAGGAGGAGACGCTGCAAGGGGAGATCAAAAAGCGGATGATGGTCATCCCGCAGATCATCGACCCGAGCGTTCCCATCGGCAAAAACGACAGCGAAAACGTCGAGATCGAGCGCTTCGGCGAGCCGGTCGTGCCGGATTATGAGATTCCTTATCACATCGACATCATGGAGAGCCTCGACGGGGTCGACCTCGACTCCGCGCGCCGCACGAGCGGCAACGGCTTTTATTATCTGAAGGGCGACGTCGCGCGGCTGCACTCGTCCATTCTGTCCTACGCGCGCGACTTTATGATCGGGCGCGGCTTCACCTACTACATCCCGCCGTTCATGATCCGCGGCGACGTCGTCAACGGCGTCATGAGCTTCACCGAGATGGAAAACATGATGTACAAGATCGAGGGAGAGGACCTGTACCTGATCGGGACGAGCGAGCACTCGATGATCGGCAAGTTCATCGATCAGATCCTCGACAAGACCGAGCTGCCGCAGACGCTCACGAGCTATTCCCCCTGCTTCCGCAAGGAGGTCGGCGCGCACGGCATCGAGGAGCGCGGCGTCTACCGCATCCACCAGTTTGAAAAGCAGGAGATGGTCGTCGTCTGCGAGCCGCAGGACAGCATGGACTGGTACAACAAGCTGTGGAAAAACACCGTCGATTTCTTCCGCACGCTCGACATCCCCGTGCGCACGCTCGAGTGCTGCAGCGGCGACCTCGCCGATTTGAAGGTAAAGAGCTGCGACGTGGAGGCGTGGAGCCCCCGCCAGCAGAAGTACTTCGAGGTGGGCAGCTGCTCCAACTTAGGCGACGCGCAGGCGCGGCGTCTTGGCATCCGCGTGCGCGATAAGGCGAAGGGCGAGACCTATTTCCCCCACACGCTCAACAACACCTGCGTCGCACCGCCGCGTATGCTCATCGCCTTCTTTGAAAACAACCTGCAGGCCGACGGCGCCATCCGCGTGCCCGCCGCGCTGCAGCCCTATCTCAGCGGCCAGAAGCTGCTCACGCCGAAAAAATAGACGCGGCCTTCCGCCCGGCAGGAGACAACCGTTTTGAGCTTTACTTCTCTGAGTTTTTATCTGTTTTTCGCCGCCGCCTGCGCGCTGTATTTCCTGGCGCCGCCGCGGCTTAAGCGGTATGCCCTGCTGTGCGCGGATCTCGCGTTTTACTGCATCCTCGGCCTGCGCTTTGCCGCGACGCTCATCTCAGTCATCGCGGCGGGATATGTCATGGGCCGGTGGATCGGCGCCGCGAAGCACAAGCGCGCCGCGCTCGCCGTCAGCATCTGCGCCATCCTCGCTGTGCTCGTCGGCTTTAAATATCTGCCCTTCTTCGCCTCGCTGTTCGGCGCCTCTCTTTCTTTTACCGCCGCGCCGCTGGGGCTCAGCTTTTATACGCTCACGAGCGTCGGCTATCTGATCGACGTTTATAGAGGCGACCGCGCGCCCGAACGGGACCCCGTGCGCTACGCGCTGTTCGTCGGTTTGTTTCTTCAAGTCCTGTCCGGCCCCATCCCGCGCAGCCGCTCGCTGCTGCCGCAGCTCGACGATCCCAAGCCCTTCGATTTCAACCGCTTCCGGCGCGGCGCGCTGCGCGTGGGTTACGGTCTGTTTGTCAAGCTGCTCGTCGCGGATAACCTGAACGCCTCCGTGGATTTTATCTATAAGAATTACGCCGACGCGGACGGCCTGCGCCTGATCGCCGCGACAATGCTGTACGGCTTCGCGATCTACTGCGATTTCCGCTCCTACACCGATATCGTTCTCGGCTGCGGTGAGATCCTCGGCTTTGAGCTTCCGGAAAACTTTAAAGCGCCCTACCTCTCCCGCAGCGTGCGTGAATTTTGGCGGCGGTGGCATATCTCGCTGTCGAGTTGGTTCCGCGACTATCTGTATTTCCCTCTGGGCGGCTCACGGTGCTCCAAGACCCGCGCGCGATTCAATACGCTCGTCGTGTTCGCCGCGAGCGGTCTTTGGCACGGCGCCGCGCTCAACTATCTCGTCTGGGGCCTGCTGCACGGCTGCTACCTCGTCGCGTCCGACATGACAGACGGGCTGCGCGCGCGCGCAGGAACAACGCTTCGTATTAAAGATTCCGGTTTTTACCGAAAGTTTATATGTCCGCTGTTCGTCTTCCTCCTCGTGGATTTCGCATGGATCTTTTTCCGTGCGCCCGGCCTCGATGCGGCGGTCTGTATCCTGTATCGGTTCCGATTCCTTCCGGAGGCCGCGGTCCTGCGGTATCTTCTGGCGACGATGGGCATCTCCGCCGCGCGGATGACGGCGGCGCTGCTCGGCCTCGCCGTTGTCTGGATCGTTGACATTCTTCTTTACCGCGGCTGGCCGGTGCGCGAAAAATATTTTGCTCTGCCCGTCTGGGCGCGCTGGCTCGGCTACTACGCGCTGGCGCTGGCGGTGCTGTTCTTCGGCGCCTTCAGCGGCTCCGGCTTTATTTATTACGGGTTTTAGCTTATGAAGAAATTATTGATCTCCCTGCTCGCCTTTTTTCCGCTGCTCATACTGCTCACCGGCGTGAATACGGCGGTAGATCCCGCGAACGTGCTGCGCGCCGACCGCATCGTCAGCAGCATCATCGCCGCGTTCGACGACGGGAAAAATGCGGACGGCGTGAGCGACTTTGCCGACCGGCTGCTGATGAAGCGCTATATCCCGACGATGACAGCTGCGCCGGACACCGTCGTGCTCGGCTCCAGCCGCGGCGCGCAGATCGACACCGCCATTGCCGGCGGCACGCTGTTCAACAGCTGCGTTTCCGGCGCGACGCTTCAGGACGTGGCGGCGATCTATCAGATCTATCACGAAAACGGCCTGCGTCCAAAACGGTATATCCTCAGCGTTGACGTCTGGTTTTTTGACAAAAACAAAACGGATGACCGCTGGCAGCTGTACATTGCCGCAGACTACGACGCATTCTACCGCGAATTTGTCGATGCGGCATATACCGGCGATTCCTCCATGCCGGACACGACGCTGCGTCAGCTTATAAGCCCCGGCTACTTTCAGGAGTCCGTTCAAGCTATACAAAACGGCGGATATGCCGCCGCAAGACAGGGCGTTGTTGAAACTGACAGCACCTTTACCGAGCGCGGTATGCTGAGATTCGACGGCAGCTATGTCTATCCGAAAGCATATGCGGAAGCGGACGCCGAGACGGTTCGCGCGCGCGTGGGCACCGCGTTCGATTCGGTCGTCGGCGCGCTCGAGACCAGCGGCGGCATGGACGCGGAGAGGACGGCCGTCTTTGAGGCGCTCATCGACGCGATGCGCGCGGACGGCGCGGAGGTCGTCCTTGTGCTGTCGCCGTACCATCCGCTGATGTACAGCAACATCCAAGCCTCGCCGACGGCCGCCGCGAATCTCGAACAGATCGTGCAATATCTGGAACGCTACTGTGCGCAGCAGGGGATCTCCTGTATCGGCAGCTATGACGCGCATGCGCTGGGGTTTTCCGAAGCGTCCTTTATGGACGCGCTGCATCTCAACTACAGCTACACAAAAAAGCTGCTGAGCGATTATTTATAGGGGCTGTTGACAAGCACGGATGTTTCCTTTATAATGTTTGTTGCTCGCTTTATTTAAGCGATATATGGCGGATTAGCTCAGCTGGCTAGAGCACTCGGTTCATACCCGGGGTGTCGCTGGTTCGAATCCTGCATCCGCTACCAAAATACCGGCTCACCATCGGGCCGGTTCATCGGCCCGGTGGTCAAGCGGTTAAGACACCGCCCTTTCACGGCGGTATCACGAGTTCGATTCTCGTCCGGGTCACCAAAAACCCTTTCGCGGCTTTACGCTGCGAAAGGGTTTTTTATTGTCGGTTGGCGGTGAAATCGCCGCGCCCCGGAGCGAAGATGAAGCTCCGAAAAGAAAGCACAAGCCAGCGCAAACGGTCGCAGTTTACAAAGGCGTTTGCGCGGAAATAACGGCCCCGGGTCCGGGGAACCGTTCCCCGGCGCTTAAGGGTTATGGGGCACCCACCCACAGGTGGGCGTGCAAGCGCGCAACCGCGCAGCGGTCCTTAGCGCGCTGTAGTGTCGGGGGAGCTAAGGGGCGTCTCGGCGAAGCCCATGCTCCCCTGACAAAGAACATCTTCTTTCTCGAGCGCCCACGCAGCTACAGACAGAAAAGTGGGGGAGAAACGGTTTTTCGTTAGGGACTAAGGGGGCACGCAATGCCCCCTTTTGCCCTGTGCATCAGCGACTCGCCAAGCGCCGCGCGGCGCGCGGCGAATTTCTCGAGGACGGACCCACGGTGAGTGCATTATATTTCATGTGAAAGTTCAGGACTGAATTTTTCGCTTTACACAAAAGAGCTGCTCCAAAACATCTCACAACAAAAAAGAGGACCGCTGCAAAATTTTCGTTTTGCAACAGCCATCCCCTTTTTCAGCCGCCCTGCTCCGGCTGGGATTTAAGCTCCTATTTCTGTTCTGCTTGTTCGCTTTCACTCTCGGCTTCGGCTTTCTGCCACGCGCGCGCGGTTTCATACCCGTCCGGCGCGTTATCTGACGGAAGGCACGCAAACGTGTCGGTCTCGGAGCCCTCCGTGCGCACTTCAAAATGCACGTGCGGGCCGGTCACGTTGCCGGTGCAGCCAACAAGCGCGATGCGCTCGCCCTTTTCCACAACGTCGCCGACGGCGACGAGATTCTCGCTGTTGTGCGCATAGACCGTCTGCAGGCCGTTGCCGTGGTCAATTACGATGTACTTCCAGTAGCCGGCTGTCTCGTCGCCTACATACGTGACGACCCCCGTGTCCGCGGCGTAAATGGGCGTTCCCGTCGTGCATGCGAGATCCACCCCCTTGTGATAGCTGCTGAAGGCGCGGGCTATGAGCACACTGCTGACGTCGCCGCTGTCGGTCTTGTCTCCTGATCTGACCGGCCAGATCAGCTCTCCGGTGCCAACGGCTGCCGGCTCGGCGGCGACCTCCGCGGTCTGCGTCTGCTCCGCATCTGTGGTCGCGGGCGTCGTCTCCTGCCGGTCGCTCAGCAGCGCGCAGCCGGTGAGCAGCACGGCCGCCGCGCAGACCGCCGTGACCCATACGGCCGGCTTTTTAAAGCGCAGCGCGTTTTTTACGCGCGCCTTCACGCTGTTTTCGGCGAAGGCGAGCGGAACGCGAGCCGATGGTTTCCCGGCCGAAAGGCGCAGCAGCGCCTGCGCGTAATCCGCATTTGAACCGTCGAACCGCGCGAGCGCCGCCTCGTCACAGGCCATTTCCATATCGCGGCACAGCAGCGCAAACGCGAGCCACACGAGCGGATTGAACCAGTGCGCGCAACAGGCGATCCAAAATGCGGCTTTTATGAGCGGATCGCCGCGGCGGATATGGGCGCGCTCATGCAGCAGGATCGCCGACCGCTCTTCTCCGGCAAGGTCCTCGGGCAGGTAGATATGCGGTCGAAACAGCCCGAGCACGAAGGGCTCGGAAAAGCCGCCGAGCGTATAAACGCCGTCCGCCCCCGCCGCATCGTCGAGGCGGCTTTTGAGCGTGAGCAGGGAAACGAGGCTGTACAGCAGAAGGGCGAGGACGCCCGCGATCCACACCCAGCTCACCGCGGCGAGCCACAGCTGTATCGGGTTGACGCTCGCGGCGGGCGTCGCCGCGGGCAGCGCTGCGTTGACCGCCGCATCGAGCGGCGTTATGCCCGTCGCAATCTGCGGCGCGGCCATACTGCCGATATCCTGCGGAACGGACGTTTCCCCGATTCCAGGCAGCGCGCGTTTAAAACCGAACGGAAAGATCAGCCGGAACCATACGACGCTCCACAGCACGCAGGCGTAGCGCTGCGGCGCGCGCCGCAGCGCCAGCCGCACGAGCAGAACAACCGCGATCATGGGGCACGCGCGCAGGGACAGGTTCAATACATATATAAACACAGCCTGCATCTCAGCGCCTCCGATTCTCGTCGATGAGCGCCTGCAGCGCGGCGACCTCCTCGTCGCTCAGCTTCTTTCCGCGCGAAAACGCCGCCACGAACGCGGGCAGCGAGCCGCCGAAATCCTCCGCAACGACGCGATGGCTGCGCGCGCCGTAAAAGGCCTCCCGCGACAACCGCGCGCGAACAGAGCCGTCCTCATTGATGAACAGCCCCTTATCGCAAAGACGCCGCAGCACCGTGTAGGTCGTCGATTTTTTCCAGCCCAGCCGCTCCCCGCACAGCGCCACCAGCGCGCGGGAGGAGACAGGCGCGTTGTCCCAGACAAGCGCCGCGAAGCGGCTTTCGGCCTCGCCGAGCTTGTAATCCATAAAGAGCCCTCCTGTGTCCGCATTTGGTCTACATATTGTAAACTAACCCGAGTTTACATCATGTAAACCTCCTTGTCAAGCGAAACGCCCCGTGTTCACACAAAGCGTACAATTTGCGGCTGTCCGCCGGGAAGTGTGGTATACTGTATAAAATGAGAAAGGCGGCGAGGTCATGGAACCGTTTTATGTTGATCCGGTGCTGCACACGGGGCGGCCGACGGAAAAGCGCAGCGAGGTGGAGGACACCTGCTACGACCTGCTGGACGGCCTCGGCGTCGGATACGATCGCGCGGATCACGACGCCGCGGGCACCATTGAAGCGTGCGCGGCGGTGGAAGCGGTCATCGGAGTGCACATCTGCAAAAATCTGTTTTTGTGCAACCGGCAGCAGACGGAATACTATCTGCTGATGATGCCGGGCGACAAGCCGTTCAAAACAAAGGATTTCTCCCGCCAGCTCGGGATCGCGCGGGTATCCTTCGGCACACCTGAGGCGATGGAAGCGATGCTGCGGCTGACGCCGGGATCGGTGAGCATTCTCGGCTTGCAGTTTGACCCGGAAAACAGGGTGCGCCTGTGCATCGACGGCGACGTCGCACGCGCACCGTTCATGCGCTGTCATCCGAACAAAAACACGTCTACGCTGCGTCTGCGCACGCAGGATGTGCTGTCCGTGCTGCTGCCGTATATGCATCACAAGCCCACGTTTGTGGAGCTGCCGTGGCCGGAGCAAAACGAACCGGGACAAACCGAATAGACATAAAAAGACACGCCCGCATTCAAGCAGACGTGTTTTTCAGTCCCACCGATAAATTCATCCGCGGCACGCCAAGCGCCGCGCCTTCGTGCGGCTGCTCGCTTACACCCCTTCCTGCGGGCACAGGTCAGCACAAACACCGGCCCCGGGTCCGGGGAACCGTTCCCCGGCGCGCAGGGGTTGCGGGAGGTGTCGGAGGGCATAAGGGGGCATTGCGTGCCCCCTTGTCCTCTGACAAATACAACTTTTCTCTCTCGAGCGCCCTGCGCACCTTATGTTGTGGAGCAATTTGCGCAATATCTTGACAAGAATCGCGCTGCGCGCGGTTGCTCGCTTGTGCTCACGCAAAAATAAGCACGATGCCGCACAGCATACCGATGAGCACCGCGAGCGCGGGCAGCTTACTTCGCCACATGAGGATGGCCTCCGGCAGCAGCTCGCCGAAAATAACGTAGAGCATCGCGCCGCTCGCGAATGCGAGCGACAGGATGTGCCATGTCTCCCCCACGGAGCCGAGCAGATAACCGATGAGCGCGCCGAGCACCGTCGGAAGGCCGCACACCGCGGTCGTCAGCACCGCGCGGGATCTGCGCATACCCCCCGCAATGAGCGGCACGGCGATCGCCATCCCCTCCGGGATATTGTGCAGCCCGATGATGACGGCGAGCACGAGGCCGCTCGAGGTCCACAGCGCCGACGCAGCGCTGTCGACATACGCCGCGCCGATGACCATGCCCTCCGGCAAATTATGCAGCCCGATGGCGGCCGCCATGATGACGCCGGCGAGACACAGCTGGCCGTTGTCGGTGCCGCTGTCCTCGTGCGCGCGCAGATGGTCGGCGTGGATGAGCTCGTCGAGATCGTCGGCCGTCTTCGGGTGGCTCGCGTCGATGTGCTTGACCTCGCGGTTCGTGCTTTTGTCGATGGCGTAGTTGAGCGCCGCGACGAGCGCAAACCCGACGCCGATACCGAGCACGGTGAGCAGCAGGCTACGCTCGCGCGAAAACGTCTGCGACTGGACGGCGCTGAGCACCAGATCAAAGCAAACGACGGAGAGCATGACCCCCGCCGCAAAGCTCAGCAGCAGGCTGACGCCGCGGCTCGATTCCCGTCGAAAGCAGGCGCTGACGATGCCGCCGAGCATCGTGCCGCCGACGCCGGCCGCTGCGGTGACGAGCAGCACCCAGAGTAAGATCGTGTCCATTGGGACTCCCATTCGCTTTTTATTTCTTTAAGAGTATAGCACAACCTTCGTGCGGAGGATAGCCGCCGCCGAATGTTTTGCATTTTTTCCTTGCGCATACACACCCTGTCCGCTATAATTCAGGTAGTTGTCGAATAAAAAAACACAGGGGAAAACGATGTCGGAATTTTGGTATACGCAAACGACCATGCGCGGCGTTTACGGAGCGGATTACCGCGCTTTCCAACCCTTTGACGGAACGCATCTGTTCTGGCTGTGCCTCTGCCTCGTCCTGTGCGTCACGCTCGGGCTTTGGTACCGGGGCGCGAGCGAGCAGCAGCGCGCGCGCTGCTTGCGCGTGCTCGTCGTGCTGCTGCTCGCGGACGAGCTGCTGAAGTACGGGTTCACCCTTGCGACCGGCCAGTTTGAATGGCAGTATCTGCCGCTGCACCTTTGCAGCATCAACATCTTTGTCTGCGTGTGGTATGTGCTCAAGCGCAGCGACATCGCCGCCGAGATCCTGTACGCCCTGTGCTTGCCGGGCGCGCTGCTCGCGTCCTTAAGTCCGTCCTGGCTGCCGCTGCCGCTGTGGAACATCATGCACCTGCATTCCGCGTCCGTCCATATCCTGCTCGTGCTGTTCCCCGTGCTGCTGCTCGCGGGCGGTTTCCGACCGGATTACCGGCGTTTGTGGAAGGTCGGGCTGTTTCTCGCGGCGGGGGCCGTGTGCGCGCTCGTCTGCAACACGCTCACCGGCACCAACTTTATGTTTCTCAACGGCACCGACAACAATCCCATCCTCAATATTTTCGCGTCGCTGTTCGGTGAAAAGCTGTATATCCTCGGCTTTCCGATCATTCTCGCGGTGCTGTGGACGGCGATGTATCTGCCCTGGGTCCTCGCGCGCCGCCGCGCGGCGCAGACCGCGGCTTGAAAAGTCATCCGCAAAATGCAGAAAAGCTTTCCGCCGGCGGCAAGCCGGGGGAAAGCTTTTTTGAGTGCTGCGGCTTTGTGCGGCGGTCTATTCCGCGCTGCTGGTGAGCTGCGCGCCCGTATAGTAGTGCGCAAGAATTTGGCCGAAGGTATAACCCTGCTGCGCGAGCGCGTTCGCTCCGTACTGGCTCATGCCCACGCCGTGCCCGTAGCCGCGCACCGCGAACACAAAGACGGACGACGACGCGTCGTAGACGACGTCAAAAGCCGCGGAGCGCAGGCCCAGCAGCGTGCGCAGCCGGGTGCCGGAAAAGGTGCGCCCGCAGACGGACAGGGCGAGCACTGTGCCGGCTTCGGATACGCTCGTCGTTCCGAGCCAGCCGGATGGGTCGCCCGACGCCGAAAAGCCGCTGTCGTTCGCCGCGAGGATACCGGCAAGCTCAGAGGGGGAAAACGTCGCGGTGGACGCATAGCCCTGCGCCGTCTTGTCCGCCGCGCTGTCCACCGAGGCGAGATAGGGCAGCGACGCTGCAAAAATATTCCCGCTGTCCTCGGTGCGCCCGGGGGAGATGGCGTGGTAGCACGCGCAGATGGGCGCGCCGTCGCTCGTAAGCACGCATCCGCGCACCGCTTCGACCGCGTCTTTGACCTTATTATAATATTTTGAGAAATCGCTGCCGAAATAGCTGCGCGCCTTTTCTTCGTTCATGTAGCCGATCATCGCGGCCGTATTCACGGAAAAGTAAGCGCCGTTCAGCTCCGGCAGCGGCTCGCGCGCGCGCAGGTCCTTCACATACAGCGCATAGCTGCGGCAGGCGACCGCCTGCGCCTTGAGCGCCTCCGCCTCATAGGACGCGGGCATTTCGCACAGCACCGCGCCCAGCACATAGTCGTCCATCGTCAGCTCCAGCACCTGTTTTGAAGCTTCGTCGTAGGCGAGAACCGTCTCCTGCGCGTCCGGCGCACCCGCGGTCCCCTCCGCCGTTTCTGCCTGCTGCGCGCTGTCGGCGGACTTTTCCGCCGACAGCGGCAGCAGCGCGAGCGCCGGCGTGAGCGCGACAAGCAGCGCGAAAACGGCGAGCGGCGCAGCTTTATGCTTCATAGCGACTCCTTTTTGTTGCAAATTCCAAAATATGTGGTACAATTTTATCTATTATCCATCGATTTAAAGCGTTTGCGGGGAGGTTCGTTTATGCTCAATACTCTGACGCCCGAGCTTCGGGATTCCTTTACATATCTATGTGACGAATTCCGCAAGTATAACTATATCAGCGCCGACGACTGGGACAAGTATGAGGTCAAGCGGGGCTTGCGCAACGCGAACGGGACGGGTGTTCTGGCGGGTCTCACAAGCATATGCGACGTCGTGGGCTACGAACTCGTGGACAACAAGCGCGTGCCGTGCGACGGCAAGCTCATCTACCGCGGCATCGACGTGAGCGATATCATCAACGCGGGCAAGGCCGAGGACCGATACGTTTTTGAGGAGGTCGTGTGGCTGCTGCTGTTCGGCTCGCTGCCGACGCCCGGCCAGATGAAGCTGCTGCGCAAGGTCATGGCGGATATGCGCGAGCTGCCGGACGGCTTCGCCGAGGATATGATCATGAAGGCCCCGTCCCCGAACGTCATGAACAAGATGGCCCGTTCGGTGCTCGCGCTGTACTCCTACGACCAGAGCGCCGAGGATATGTCGCTGGAAAACGCGCTGTTCCAGGCGGTCAAGCTTAGTTCCTGCGCGCCGACGATCATGGTGGACGCCTATCAGGTGAAGCGCCGCGTCTACGACAAAAAGAGTATGTACTTTCATCAGTCCAAGCCGGAGCTTTCGCTCGCGCAGAACATCCTGCGCATCAACCGTCCCGACAAAAAATTCACGGAGCCGGAGGCGCGGCTGCTCGATATGTGTCTCGTGCTGCACGCCGACCACGGCGGCGGCAACAACTCGACGTTTACGACCCGCGTCGTCACCTCCTCGGGCACCGACACCTATTCCGCGATCTCCGCGGCCATCGGCTCGCTCAAGGGTCCCCGGCACGGCGGTGCGAACATCAAGGTCATGGAGATGCTCGACTTCATCAAAGCGGGCGTGCGCGATTACAGCGACGACGAGGAGATCTCCGACTTTCTCGGAAAGATTCTCGACCGTCAGGCGGGCGACGGCTCCGGCCTCATCTTCGGCATCGGTCACCCCGTCTACACAAAGAGCGACCCGCGCGCGACCATTCTGCGGCAAAACGCCCGCGAGCTCGCTGAACAGACGGGTCTCGGGGACGACTATAAGCTGCTCAACGCCGTCGAGCGGCTCGCGCCCGGCGTCATGCTCGACAAGCGCGGCGTCGCAAATTCCTGCGCGAATGTCGACTTGTATTCCGGCCTCGTGTACCGGACCATGAAGATACCGGTCGACCTGTATACTCCGCTGTTCGCCGTCGCGCGCATGGCGGGCTGGTGCGCCCACCGCGTCGAGGAGATGATGTTCGGCAACCGCATCATTCGTCCGGCGTACAAATATCTCGGCGTGCCGCGCGAATATACCCCCTTCGGAGAGCGGAAAATTGAAAAATAAGTACATGCTGTTCGCCGGCGGCGCGGCGCTGCTGGCATTCGTCCAACGGCTGGTCGACATATCACTGCATGTTGCGCCCTCGAGCGGCTTTTACGACGGCGGCAGCGCCGCCGTCCGCTGGAGCATTCTCCTTCTCTGTGCCGTCGTCTGCATTTATTTGCAGCTTCGCTGCGCCGCTCCCGGGTTTTCCGAGCGCAGAAAGCTGCCCGCCGCGGGTCTCCTGTTTGCGCTTTGCTGCCTGTTCAGCGTATCGCTCAGCGCTATGCAGGCGATCGCGGAGGTGCTGCTCGCGCCGTCGCTCGCCGTCGGTATCGTGTCGGCGCTGTGCGCGCTCGCAGGGATCTTTTCCGCCTGGTGGTATTACACCGCCGCCGTCAGCTGCTTCTCGAAAAAAAAGGAGGGCGGCGACCTGCTGCCCGCCGCGGTTGTTTTTTGGTATTGCCTGCGCGCGCTCGATATTTTTGTCCGCGAGCCGGTCAACGCCCGCGACAGTGTGACTATCTCCGCGCTTTTCAGCTGTGTCGCGCTTGCGGCGGCATACTTGTCGCTTGCGCGCCGTAAGCCGGGGTTCCCCGCCGCCGCCGCGCTGTCGCTCGTTGCCTGCGTCGGCTTTGCGCTGCCGTGCGCGGTGTGGTTTTTGCGGGAAGGCGATACCTTCCGTGCGGCGCAGCTGCTCGGCGACGCGTTCGGCGCGGCGGCGTTGTTTTTCGTCGCTGCGGCTTATGCGCAGCCCGTCAGAAAGGAAAATGTATGAATCGAAAATGGATCAAACCGGTCACAATAGCGCTGTGTGTGCTGCTCGTCGCGGTTCTGCTGCTGTCGAGCTTTTTGCCGCTGCTGAGCTACGCGCTGGGACTGTAAAAAAATACAGTATAAAAACAAAGCGGCGGGCCGATGGGCCCGCCGCCTGTTTTTTACAATGCTCTGAAAATTCTGTTTATTGTGCCGATGCGTCCTTTTCCTCGCCGTCGGGCTTCTCCGGCGGCTTTTTTCCGTCGGGAGGCGGGGGACGGTGACCGTCGCCGCCGGGACCGCCGGGGCCGTGCTTTGCGTGCGACTGGAATTCGCTCCACTCCTCCAGCGTAAACCCACTGACCTTTTTTGACGCGATGGCGTAGGACGCCTCGTCCGTCTCGCAGGCCATGATCTGCTTGCGCAGCGCCTCATCCTCACGCAGAAGGTCCATGAACTCCTTGATCTTCTCATTCATTGCGGGGGGTTCCTTTTTTTCGCTCATGTGTATGCCTCCTTATCAATTTGGACTGTATTGATAATGGCACATTTTTCTTAAATCAAGCTGAACAGAGCGGCAGGCTCGCGCGCCGCGCTCATTTTCCAACGCAAAAACGGGCAAAGACCGCGTCGAGCACTGCTTCGCCGACGTTCTCGCCGGACAGCTCAGCGAGCGCGTCAAGCGCTTCGGACAGCAGGGCGAACACAACGTCGGGCGTCGTGTCCCGCAGCGCGCACAGCGCGTCGTGCATGGCGCCGCGCGCACGTGCGGCGCACGCGCGCTGCCGCTCGTTCGCGAGCATCGGCGCGTCCGAGTCGAGCGCGTCGGTCCGCAGCGCGCGGCGCACGGCGGCGTCGAGGATCTGCAGCGAGCGCGGCTCCTTCGCGCTGATGAATACGATGTTTTCAAAGCTTCGCTCGATCTCCGCCGTCTCTAATTCCGGCGCAAGGTCTGTTTTGTTTATGACGGCGACCGCATTGCGCCCGCGCAGCCGCGCGATGAGCGCGCGGTCGTCCGCGGACAGCGCGCGGGAGCTGTCGAAGACGACGAGGACGAGCGACGCCTCCTCAAGCCGCTCGAGCGCGCGCGCGACGCCGAGGCGCTCGACAAGGTCGTCGCTGTCGCGCAGCCCGGCCGTATCCGCGAGCAGCAGCACCGTTCCGCCGAGCTGCACGCGCTGCTCGACGATATCGCGCGTCGTCCCCGCGACCGGGGTGACCAGCGCCTTCTGCGCGCCCGCGAGAAGATTGAGCAGCGTGCTTTTTCCGACATTCGGGCTACCGACGATGACCGTCGGCACGCCGCGCAGGACGCTCGCACCGACGTCGTAGCTGCTGAGCAGTTCCGCCAGCGCGTCGTCTATCGACGTCAATCCGTTTTGCAGCGCCGTTTTGTCCGGCGGCTCCACGTCCTCCTCCGGAAAATCGATCCACGCGGAGATGTGCGCCTGGATGTCGATGATTTCTTGTTTGAGCTCCTCCATGCGGCGGTACAGCGCGCCGTGGGCGAGCGACGCCGCCGCGCGCTCTCCCTGCCTGGACACGGCGCCGTTGAGATCGCAGACCGCCTCCGCCTCGGGGAGGCTCATGCGGCCGGACAAGAAGGCGCGCCGGGTAAATTCCCCGCGATCGGCCGGGCGCGCGCCCGCGGCGCACACCGCGCGCAGCAGCTCCGCGCACACAAGCTCCCCGCCGTGACACATCAGCTCGGCCGTGTCCTCGCCCGTGTAGCTGCGCGGCGCGTGGAACACGAGCGCGATCGCCTCGTCGATGAGACGCCCGTCCGCGTCGTATACGTCGCCCAACCGCGCCGTGTAGCCGGCGAGCTGTCCGAGCTTTTCTCCGGAGCGCGCGCGGAACACACTGTCCGCGACCGCGTGGGCGCCGGGTCCTGCGACGCGAACAATGCCGATGCCGCCCGCGCCGGCCGGCGTCGCGATCGCCGCAATAACGTCATTCCCCATCTGTCTTCTCCGCGCGCCAATAGCGCGAGCCGTCCCTTTCTCTCTCGAGATATCCGCCCTCTATCAGCTCACGGCGCAGAAGAAAGCAATCGCCGAAGCTGTGCCATCGCTCGCAGATCGCGTTGACCTCCCGCTCGGCGTAGTCCCTGCCCGTTTCAAATTTTGAAGCGAGATACGCGAGCGCGGCGTCGCGCTTGGGTCCGCGCCGCGGCAGGAGCTTCAAAACGCCGTCCGCGTCGCAATACCGCGCCAGAAGCGCTTTGTCCTCCGATTCCATTTGCAGCCTCCTTAAAATAAAGCGGGTCAAAGATGCGCACACCTTTGACCCGTTTCCATTTACAGTTCTATTTTCCCGTACAGGCTGCCGGTCTGCTCCGGCTCCTGCTCCTGCTTGCGCGCGGCGGGCGCGGCGCTCTGCTGCGGCGCGCGTTCGGGTCTCGGTCCGTCGCCCGTGCGACTGCTGCCGCCCCGGCGGTCGTTCCTGCGGCCGCCCCGTCCGCCTGTCTTGCCGCCGCTCTCGAGCGAGATGACGACGCGGCGATTGGGCTCCGTGCCTACCGATTCGGACTTGACGCCCTCGATCTCCTGCACGGCGCTGTGCACGATGCGGCGCTCGTACGGGTTCATCGGCTCGAGCGTCTTGCTGTAGCGGCTCTTTTTCACCTTAGCCGCCTCGCGAATGGCGAGCGCGACCAGTGTTTTCTCCCGCTTTGCGCGGTAATTCGCGACGTCAAGGCTCACCTTGCTGTAGTCGCTGTCGCTGCGGTTGCACACGAGGGTGCAGAGATACTGCAGCGCGTCCATCGTCTCCCCGCGGCGCCCGATGATGAGCGAGGCGTCGTCGCCGTCCAGAATAAACTTGATCCCGCGGTCCGTCTCCGCCGCCGCATAGGTCAGCTTTTCGGCGCCCATGAGCGACGTCACCGTCCGCAGATAGTCGAGCGCTTCCTTTGCGGCGCCGGGCAGCGCGTCCAGCTCTATGGGCCGGTCCGGCGTCTCCTCGGCGGCGACCGCCTGCGTTTCGGGCTGCGGCGCCGGTCTCTGCTGCTGCTTTTGCGGCTGCGGCTGTTTCTCTTTCTTCTTTTGCTCACGCGGCTGCTGCGCGGGCTTCGGCTGCTGTTGTACAGTCTTCTGCTGCTGCGCGGGCTGCTGCTCCGGCTTCGCCGCGTCGGCGAGCAGGGACTTCACTGAGAATTCGTCCTCCGTCGACGTTACGCGCACCTTTGCGGGCTTAAAACCGAACAGCTTTTTCTGCGGCATATCGACGATCTCAACGCTTACGCTGTCGCGCGGCAGACCGAGCGCGGCGCACGCCGCCTCGACGGCCTCATCGACGGTCTTGCCCGTCATTATGATCTCTTGCATGAGGATATATCCCCTTTCTGCTTATTCTGCGTCAGTCCTCGTAGCGCGCCTTGTCCATCTCGCGCGCTTTCTGCAGTCGGAGCTTCGCGAGCTCCGCGGGCGCGATCTCCTTCTCCACAACGTCGCCGCTGTCTTCCTTTATCTTTACGGTCTTTGGCGCTTTCTTTTCTTTTCGCTTCGCCTCGAGCTTCGCCTGCGCTTCGGCGCGCAGCTTCTCGGGGTTGCATATCTTATGCAGCAGGCCGGACTGCGCGATGATGATCAGGTTCTGGAAGCCCCAGTAAAGGCTGAAGCCCATCGGATACATAAAGGAGAAAACGCCGAACATGACGGACATCGTGATCATCATCGTCATATTGGAGTTGCCGCCCGCCTGAAGCTGTCCGCTGATCTTCATAGTGACCCACTGAGACAGCAGCATGGTGACTATGGAAAACACCGGCACAATGAGCGCGAGCGACCATGCAAGCTGTGGCTTTTCCCACAGGTTGATGGAGCCGATGCTCATGTTGAAATTCGAGACCTCGTCTATATACTGGCCGTACTCGCCCTGCAGCGCGCTGAAGGCGGTCACGTTCTCCTTCACGTGCTGGATGATGCTTGTTTCGATATAGCGGGTGTTAACCGTGCTGTCGAGCGCCGTGACGATCTCGGTCGCCTTGGTTATGAACTCCGAGGGCAGGCGCAGCATAAAGGTCAGCGGACGGTAAATGACCTCGATGAGGCCGAAGATGATCGGAAACTGGATGAGCAGCGGCAGGCAGCCGGACATCGGGTTGTAGCCGTACTCCTGCTGGAGCTTCTCCATCTCCTGCTGCCGCTTTTCCGGGTTGTTCTTGTATTTTGTGTTGATGTCGTCGATCATCGGCTTGTAGGCCGCCATCATCGCCGACGAGCGCTGCTGCTTGATGGATAAGGGGAACATCAGGATCTTTGTGACGAGCGTAAACAGAAACAGCGCGATCACATAAGCGGCCTTGGGCATCTTGAGGACGTCCGTTCCGAACAGATAGCACCAGCGCATGAGATATCCCAGCGGAACGGCGATCAGGCCCCAGATCGAACTGAATATGCCGCCGCTGCTGCTTGTGCCGGAGGCGGTTCCGGTGCTGGAGGTGCACGCGGAAAACAGCAGCAGCACCGCGAGGATCGAAAGGATCAGGACGAGTCTTTTTTTCATGACAGCTCCTTAAAACAGGAATTATATAGTAAAATTAATTACTTCTTTTGTTGTCTCGCCGATAGCGCAGCGTCGCGACCGGCTTTTCCGGCACGGGGTCGTAGCCGCCCTTGCAAAGCGGGTGGCAGCGCAGCAGCCGTTCGACGGCGAGCGCCGTTCCTGTGAGCGCGCCGGGCACCTCGATGGCCTCCATCGCATACTCCGAGCAGGTCGGCTCGAAGCGGCAGCGGCTGCCGAGCGCGGGCGATATGTTTTTTTTGTAGAAGCGCAGCAGCGCGAGCAGCAGCGATTTAATCATGGAGGACCCCGGCTTTAACCAGCTGCCGGCGCATGACGGGCTCGATATCCGTCGACTTTTTTTCCCCCGTCGCCGCGCGGCATACGAATACTATGTCGAAAGAGCCGTCCGCGTTTTTTAATAAATTCGACGCGGCGGCTTTTACGATTCTGCGCGCCCGGTTCCGACGAACGGCGCAGCCTATTTTCTTGCTCGCTGTGATCCCGATGCGGATGCCGCCGCGTTTTTTGCGCAGCACATAGGTAACGAGAACAGGCGACACGAAGCTGAGCTTGCTCCGGTACGCCCGCGCGAAAAGACTGTTTTGGTCGAGCGTTGCCAGCTTTGCGCTCATTCGGCATCACCGCGCGCCGGCCCGCGTAAAATTAAGAGCCAGCCGATTGTCACGGTTGGCTCTTTTAAGCGCTTAAACGGGCTCTTCCGCGCGCGCGGCGACGGGCCAAAACCTTGCGGCCGCGTTTGGTGGCCATGCGTTTGAGAAAACCGTGCTCGTTGGAACGGGTGCGCTTTTTGGGATGAAATGTGGGTCTCATTGATGAACTCCTTCAATATTGCCTTGCAAGGATTAAGTATATATCAATCTTCTTTCGCTTGTCAAGCGAAAGTTGTGCGCTTTCACGAAAAATACGCCGGAGCACGGCGGAAAATCATTCCTTTTTTTCGCGGTTTTCTGTATTTTTGATTTTGACAATATTGTTGCGTTTTGTTGAAAACGGGCTTATTTTATGCTATAATTTTTTTTAATATTAATATATTGTATTATTTTAAGAAATGGAGAACGGCCGCCGTGATGGAATCCTTTGAGCAGTGCTTCGACGCCGTAAGGGAATATCTCAAAAACGCGGAGTCGGAGACGATCTACAATCTCTGGCTCAAAGGGCTGGAGCCGGTCGATTTTACGGAGGGGACCGCGACGCTCTCCGTCAGCTCCGACTTCATCAAGGGGATGATAGAGGAGCGCTATATGACGCTGCTGCGCAAGGCGTTTGCCGCGGTCATGGGCTTCGACGTCGATATCGCGCTGCAAAGCCGCGCGGCGGTGCGGGATATCCGCAATCCCGCCGTGCCCGCCAACGCCGTCGCTGTCGAAGACTATACCTTCGAGAATTTTATCGTCGGACAGGACAACCGCTTCGCTCACGCCGCCGCGCAGGCGGTCGCGGCGAACCCCGCGCGCGCGTACAATCCGCTGTTCATCTATGGCGCCTCCGGTCTAGGCAAGACCCATCTGCTGCGCGCCATCCAGAACGATCTGCGCGCGCACAGACCGGAGCTCACCGTGCTGTACATCGGCTGCGAGCAGTTTACGAACGAGCTCATCGCCGCCATTACCGCGGGAAACACCGAGCCCTTCCACGAAAAATACCGCAGCGTGGACGTGCTTCTCATCGATGATATTCAATTTATCGGCGGCAAGGTCTCCACACAGGAGGAATTTTTCCACACCTTCAACGCGCTGTTCAACGCGCAAAAGCAAATCGTTCTGACGTCCGACCGGCCGCCGAAGGAGATCAAGTCGCTCGAGGAGCGGCTGCGCACCCGTTTCGAATGGGGCCTCATCGCCGACGTACAGCCGCCCGACGTGGAGACGCGCATTTCCATTCTTTACCGCAAGGCGGACGCGATGGGCATGGAGCTGCCGGGCGACGTCGCGGATTTTATCGCAGAGCACGTAAAAAACGACATCCGCCAGCTGGAGGGCGCGGTAAAAAAGCTCGGCGCCTACTACCAGATGGACGGGATCCTGCCGTCCATAGGTCTTGCGCAGAACGCCATCCGAGATATTATGTCGGAGCAGCAGCCGCTGCCCGTCACGGTTGAAAAGATCATCAGCGAAGTCGCGCGAACCTACAGCGTCACGCCGGAGGACATCCGCTCCACCAAGCAGAACGCCGCCATCTCCGCCCCGCGGCAGATCGCGATGTATATCGTGCGGGAGGTGACCGGCATGACGATGGAAAAGATCGGCGCGGAATTCGGAAAACGCAACCATGCGACGGTCGTTTACGCCATCAGCAAGGTGGAAATGCAGCTGGAAACAGACAGCCACACGCGCGATCTTGTAGATGACATCATAAAAAACGCCCGCAGCTGATCTTTGACTGTTTTTTTAACATTCGACTGCATTCCTTTGACAGCTTTGAACGCTCGTCTTCTCTCGTTGCTTTTTAAACGGATTTTAAACAGATTCGCTTCTTTCTTCAACACGCTGTTTCCCGTCTTTTTTCAGGGGTATTCTGTATTTTTTTACAGCTTTGACAGCCCCTACTACTGCTCTTATAAGATCGGATAGATAAAAGAGCTGAAAAGTAACTTTTTTTCGCATACACCTCCGTTTGACGCCCGTTTTATTTTCCGGCTGTCTTGGCCTCGCTGCCGCGGCGGGAAGCGCGGCTTCCAATCGAATTGATTCTGACTATTAATATAAAAGGTGGGAATAGAATGAAGATCGTCTGCAATCGGGCCGAGCTGCTCGCCGCGCTGTCCGGCGTATCCAAAGCCGTCAGCGGCAAATCCTCTATCCCGGCCATCGAGGGCATTCTTTTTAAATGCAGCGACGACGCCGTGATCCTGACATCCTACGACCTGGAGATCGGCATCATTACCTCGTTTGTCGCCGACGTTAAAGAAAAGGGAGATATCGTCCTCAATGCGCGCTTGCTCATCGATATGGTTCGAAAACTCGATACAGAGACTGTCTGTATTGAGACGGACGGAGAGCTGAAGGTCCAGATCACCGGCGGCATCACAAAATTTAATTTTATCGGCATCCCGGCGAGCGATTTTCCCGAAATGCCGATGCCGGAGGCGGACAATACTCTGACGGTAAAAGCGCAGGTGCTGCGCGAGATGATCGGGAAGACCATTTACGCCGTTTCCACGAGCGACCAGAAGCCGGTGCACACCGGCACGAAATTTATCATGAGCGACGACAGTCTGACGATGGTATCGGTGGACGGCTACCGCCTTGCGGTGTGCACGCAGAAGGTCGATTTCACCTGGAGCGACCGCAGCTTCATCATTCCGGCGAAAACGCTCAGCGAGGTCAGCAAGCTCATCGGCGACAGCGAGGACGACGTCAATATCGGCATTGCGCGCCGCTACGGCGTGTTTCAGCTCGGCGGCTACACCGTCATCACCCGACTGCTCGAGGGTGACTTCCTCGATTATAAAAAAGCGATCCCGGACGGATATAAAACGCGCGTGCGCATCGACGTTCAAGCGCTGTACGACGCGGTGGAGCGCGCCTCGCTCATCATCAGCGACCGCTTCCGCAGCCCCATCAAGCTGCTGTTCGACGAGGGTCGCGCGGTCATCACCTGTGCGACGGCGCTCGGAAATTCCTATGACGAGATCCCCTGCGCTATCGAGGGCGACGCCGTGGAGATCGGCTTCAATAACCGCTATGTGCTGGACGCGCTGCGCAACTGTATGTGCGACGAGGTCTTTCTCGAGATCACCGGTCCTGTCTCTCCGATGAAGATGGTGCCCGCCGAGGGCGACGATTTTCTCTTTTTACTGCTGCCCGTGAGGATCAAAACGGAATGACAGACGTGACGATAACCACAGATTTTATCAAGCTCGACGCATTTTTAAAGTTTGCGGGCGCCGTCGGATCGGGCGGAGAAGCGAAAGCGCTCGTACAGGACGGCGCGGTGCGCGTCGACGGCGCGGTATGCACCGAGCGGGGAAAAAAGCTGCGCGACGGGCAGAGCGTGCGCGTCGCAGACAAAGAATACAAGGTCGTGAAGCGTTGTATCTCATAAGGCACAGCCTTGCAAATTATCGAAATATAGAATCGTTGGAGTTCTATCCCGCGACCGGCGTCAACGTCGTGAGCGGCGAAAACGGCCAGGGTAAGACCAACCTGCTCGAGAGTATCTTTCTTCTCACGGGCGCGCGCAGTTTTCGCGGCGGCAGGGACGCCTCGCTCGTGCGCTCCGGCGAGGAATGCGCGCGCGTCGACGCGGATTTTTTTCTCGACGGACGGGATCAGAATATACGCATCGTCGTCGGAGAAAAGGGCCGCACGGCTTCGCTCAACAAGGGAACGCCGACCAAGGCCGCCGCGCTCGTCGGAAAATTCTGCGCGGTCGTCTTTTCCCCCGAGCACCTGTCGCTCGTGAAAGGCGCGCCGGAGCTGCGCCGCCGTTTTATCGATACCGCGCTGTGCCAGATTTCGAGCAGCTATCTTGGTAATATAAAGAGGTACGCCAGGCTGCTCGATCAGAAGAACAGCCTGCTGAAGGACAGCCGCACCATCGCCGCCGCAGGCGAGATGCTCGACGTTTACGACGCGCAGCTCGCCGACGCCGCGTGCGAGATATCCAACAAGCGCAGCGTATTTGTGCGGGAGCTTCTGCCGCTCGCAGCGGCAAACTACGAGAGGATCAGCAACGGCAGGGAAACGCTGGATTTTCAGTATCGCTCATCCCTGTTTCCGGACGGCGAGGGCGACCCGGACGAGGCGCTCGAGGCGATCTACGCCCAACGGGCGATCGATATCCGCGCGGGCTTTTCCACCGTCGGTCCCCACCGCGACGATCTGTTTTTCGCGCTGGACGGCGGCGACGCAAAGGTCTACGCCTCGCAGGGGCAGCAGCGCTGCATCGTGCTCAGCTTGAAGCTCGCGGAAGCGGAGCTCATGGAGCTCAAGCTCGGCGAGCGGCCCGCGCTGCTGCTGGACGACGTTCTTTCCGAGCTGGACGAGCGCCGTCAGAATTATCTCATCGAATCGCTGCAGGGCTGTCAGTCGGTCATCACCTGCTGCGCGCCGGAGCTCATCGCCGCGCGCACCGAGGCGGCCGTCTTTCTCATAGAGGATGGGCGGCTGAGAGAGAGGGCTTAAAAATATGTATATACATTTAGGCGAAAAGACAGTTGTTAAAACAAAAAGTATTATAGGGATCTTTGATATCGACTACTGCTCGGTGAGCAGACGCACGCGGGATTATTTAAAAAAGAACGAGCAGGCGGGCCGGGTCGTTAACGTGACGGGCGAGCTGCCGAAATCCTTTATCGTGTATGACGATGCACTCACAGGCGAAAAAGCCGTTTATATATCCGGCATCTCCACGGCGACGCTGCGCAAGCGCGCGTCGTATGTGGATGAGCTGAGGACGGGCGAATAAGGAGTAGAAAATGAGCGAAAACAACCATTACGACGCGGACCAGATCCAGGTCCTCGAGGGTCTTGAGGCGGTGCGCAAGCGCCCGGGTATGTACATCGGCTCGACGGGACCCCGCGGGCTGCACCATCTCGTCTACGAGATCGTGGACAACTCGATCGACGAGGCGCTCGCCGGTTATTGCACCGAGATCCGCGTGCGCATCAAAAAGGACGACATCATAGAGGTGACCGACAACGGCCGCGGCATCCCGGTGGGCATTGAGCACAAGACGGGGCTGCCGGCGGTGACGGTCGTGTTCACCGTGCTGCACGCGGGCGGAAAATTCGGTGGCGAGGGCTATCATTTTTCCGGCGGTCTGCACGGTGTGGGCGCGTCGGTCGTGAACGCGCTGTCCGAGTGGATGACGGTGCACGTCTTTGTGGACGGAAAGGAATACGAGCAGAAGTTCGCGCGCGGCAAGGAGACGGAAAAGCTGCGCTGTATCGGGGATACGGACAAGCGCGGCACCACGGTCGAGTACAAGGCGGATCCCGAGATATTCGAGGAGCTCGTGTATGATTTCGAGACGCTCGAGCGCCGTTTGCGCGAGCAGGCGTTTTTGCACGCCGGCGTCCGCATTATCCTTATCGATGAGCGCGGCGAGGAGCCCGTCGAGGAGACGATGCATTACGAGGGCGGCATCCGCTCCTTTGTCGAGCATCTGCAGAAGGTGCGCCAGCTCGACGTGCTGCATCCAGACGTCATCTATTTCAAGACTGTCAACGAGACGAACGAGGCGGAAGTCGCGATGCAGTACAACGACAGCTACAACGAGCTGCTGCTGTCCTTCGCGAACAACATCCACACCGTCGACGGCGGCACGCACGAGCAGGGCTATAAGAACGCCATGACCCGCGTATTCAACGATTACGGCCACCGCCGCGGTCTGCTCAAGGAAAATGAAAAGCTCATGGGCGACGACGTCCGCGAGGGCCTCACCTGCGTCATCAGCGTCAAGCTGCAGGAGGCGCAGTTTGAAGGGCAGACGAAGGGCAAGCTCGGCAACACCGAGATGCGCGGCATCGTCGAAAACCTCGTTTACACAAAGCTCAACGATTATTTTGAAGAAAACCCCGCCGTTGCGAAGATCATATTTGAAAAGGCGATCGGCGCTTCGCGCGCGAGAGAAGCCGCCCGCAAGGCGCGCGACCTCACCCGCCGCAAATCGGCGCTCGAGTCCGCCTCGCTGCCCGGGAAGCTCGCCGACTGCACCCAGAAGGGCGCCGAGGGCACCGAGCTGTACATCGTCGAGGGCGATTCGGCCGGCGGCTCCGCAAAGGACGGCCGCGACCGCCGCTATCAGGCGATCCTGTCGCTGTGGGGAAAGATGATCAACGTAGAAAAGGCGCGGCTCGACCGCATCTACAACAACGACAAGCTGACGCCGGTGGTGCTCGCGCTCGGCTGCGGGCTCGGCGACGAGCTGGATCTGTCAAGGCTGCGCTACGGCAAGGTCATCGTCATGGCGGATGCCGACGTCGACGGCGCGCACATCCAGACGCTGATGCTGACCTTCTTTTTCCGCTTTATGCGGCCGCTCATCGAGCAGGGGCACGTTTACCTCGCGATGCCGCCGCTGTTCAAGCTCATGAAGGGGCAGACGATCCGCTACGCCTACAGCGACGAGGAGCGCGACACCATCAGCGCGGAGCTCGGCGGCAGCAATGTGCGCATCAGTCGTTACAAAGGCCTCGGTGAGATGAATCCGGATCAGCTGTGGGAGACGACGATGGACCCCGCCTTCCGCACGCTGAAAAAGGTCAACATTGAGGACGCGCAGCTCGCGGATGAGGCGTTCACCATCCTTATGGGCGACAAGGTGCCGCCGCGCCGCGAATTTATCGAAAAGAACGCCAAGTACGTTCAGAATCTCGACATATGAGAGAACCGCTGCAATACAACGAGCAGACGGCGCGCATCGCCGCGAAATGGCAGCTCGGTCTGCGCGACAACGCGCGAGCGGCGTCGATCCTGTTTCCGTTGTTCATTATTATTTTAGAGCTGTACCGCTATATTTCGCAGGGGACCGTGTCCGCGCCCGCGGTGCTGCGCACCGACGCGGCGGTCATCCTCATGTTCATGTTCGTTCTTGTGCTGCTCGAGCACAAGACGCGGCAGACAGCGCAGAGCATCCGTATGCGGGCGCTGACGATCGATTTTTCCGCAGACGCCGTCGTCATCCGGGAAGGGGACGCGGTCGTCTTCAGCGCGCGGGGCGACGCGATCCTCGCCGTCGACGCCGGCGAGCGCGCCGTGCGCTTTAAAACGGCGTACGACGCGGCGTGCGTGCCGAAAAAGCAGGCGCCGGACGCGCTGCTCGAATCACTGCGCGAACGGCTCGGGAGAGAGTATAAGCTTCACAGGTGGATGTGACATCATGGGGCGCGAAGCCCCTGCAAGGAGCAGAGAATGGAAAAAGACCGCGTAATCATTGAAAACGAAAAGATCCTCGAGGTCGACATCGAAAAGGAGATCAAGAAAAGTTTTCTCGATTATTCGATGTCGGTCATCGTGTCGCGCGCGCTGCCGGACGTCCGGGACGGCCTGAAGCCGGTGCACAGGCGCATCCTCTATTCGATGGAAAAGAACGGACTGACGCACGACAAGCCGACCCGCAAATCCGCGAATATCGTCGGCAACGTGCTCGCCGAGTTTCACCCGCATGGCGACGCGTCGGTCTACGACGCGATGGTGCGCCTCGCGCAGCTGTTCTCGATGCGCTATCCGCTCATCGAAGGGCAGGGAAACTTCGGCTCGGTCGACGGAGACCCTCCGGCCGCCTATCGTTACACCGAAGCGCGCATGAGCCGCATCTGCGAGCTGATGCTGCGCGACATCGACAAGGAGACGGTCGATTTCGTTCCGAACTACGACGACACGAGCAAGGAGCCCGTGGCGCTGCCGTCCCGCATTCCGAATCTGCTCGTCAACGGCTCGACGGGCATCGCCGTGGGCATGGCGACCAACATTCCCCCGCACAATCTGCGCGAGGTGTGCAATGCCGTCGATTATCTTATCGACAACCCGGACTGCGGCGCGCTCGATCTCATGGATTATATCTCCGGCCCCGACTTCCCGACGGGCGGCATCATCATGGGGCGCGCGGGCATCCGCGCCGCGTACGCCACCGGCCGCGGCAAGATCATCCTGCGCGGCAGGGCGGAGATCGAAGAGCTCAAAAACGGCCGTATGCGCATTGTTATCACCGAGATCCCGTACATGGTCAACAAGGCCCGGCTCATTGAGAGCATCGCGAACCTTGTCAAGGACAAGCGCGTGGACGGCATCGTCGATCTCGTCGACGCGTCCGACCGCGACGGAATGCGCATCCTCATCGATCTGCGCCGCGACGCGAACGCGCAAGTCGTGCTCAACCGGCTGTATCAGTACACCCAGCTGCAGGATACCGTGGGCGTCATCATGCTCGCGCTCAAAAACGGCGAGCCGAAGATCATGGACCTCAAGACGATCCTGCAAAGCTATGTGGATTTCCAGAAGGAGGTCATCCGCCGGCGCACTGAATTTGACCTGAGAAAGGCGCAGGAGCGCGCGCATATTCTCGAGGGGCTCGCCCGCGCCGTCGACATCGTCGACGAGATCATCGCGGCCATCCGCGCGTGCAAGGGCGGCGTGCCCGAGGCAAAGGCGGCGGTCATGGAGCAGTTCGGCTTCGACGATCCGCAGGCGACCGCCATCGTGGCGTTTCGTCTCGGGCAGCTCGCCGGTCTTGAGATATTGAAGATCGAGAACGAGCTCAATGCGCTGCACGAGCGGATCGCAGATCTCGAGGATGTTCTGAACAACGAGCATCATCTCGTCTCAATCGTCAAGCAGGAGAACGACGAGGTGCGCGAGAAGTACGGCGACGAGCGCCGCACCGAGATCGCCGCCGTCTCCGGCGAGGTCGATATAGAGGACCTTATCCCCGAGGAGGACTGCGTCGTGACGCTGACCCATTTCGGCTATGTCAAGCGCCAGCCGACCGACGTCTATAAGAGCCAGAAGCGCGGCGGGCGCGGTATTCAGGGCCTCACCCGGCGCGACGAGGACTTTGTGGAGGAGCTGTTCATCACCTCCTCGCACGACTATCTGCTGTTTATGACCTCGATGGGCCGCGTCTACAAGATGAAGGCCTACGAGATACCCGAGAGCTCCCGCGCGGCGCGCGGCGTCAATATCGTCAATCTTCTGCCGCTGCTGCCCGACGAGAAGGTCTCCTCCGTCATCCGCGTGAGCGATTTTGACGATGCGGAATACATCGTCATGGTCACGCGCGCGGGCGTCATCAAGCGCAGCGCGCTGTCTCTGTACGCAAACATCCGCAAAACGGGCGTTTACGGCATCTCCCTCGACGAGGGCGACGAGCTCGCGTGGGCGCGCTTGACCGACGGAAACTGCGACCTGGTCGTCGCAACGAAGAAGGGCATGGCCATCCGCTTCTGCGAAAGCAACGCCCGCCCGATGGGTCGTACCGCGCGGGGCGTCAAGGCCATCACGCTGCGGCCGGGCGACGAGGTCGTCGGCATGGCGACGGTGCGCGAGGGCGCGCGGCTGCTCACGGTCACCGATGCGGGGAAGGGCCGTCTGACGAATACAGAGGACTACCGCTTGCAGCGGCGCGGCGGCATGGGCATCAAAAACTACGACTGCAAGAACGGCGCGACGGTCATCGGCGTCAAAGCGATCGACGACGGCGACGACGCCATCCTTATCAGTCAAAACGGCGTCATTATCCGTATGCACGCGGAGGACATCGCCGTGCAGAGCCGCTACGGCGGCGGTGTGCGCGTGATGCGCCTCGGCGGCGACGACTGCGTCGTCACGGTCGCGCGCGCGGAGCGCAGCGAGGACGAGGAGACCGAGAAGCCGGAGACGCTGACTGCGGAGGAGCTTGCCGCCGAGCAGGCGGCCGCCGCTGCGGATGCGCAGGCGGCGGAGACCGCGGAGATCGAAGCGGAGACGGATGATCTTGACGACCTCGACGAAGAGGAAGTACCGGGCGAAAACGCGCCCGAAGACGGCGAATAAAAAACAGGGCGGATACTCCGCCCTGTTTTTCGTGTTTTCGAAAACGTACGCGCGCGACGGAGCGTCTGTGCACCCGCCTGTGGGAATGAGCCGGAACAAGCACCGGGCCCCGGGGTCCGGGGAACCGATCCCCGGCGCTGAGGGGTTACGGGAGGTGTCGGAGGGCATAAGGGGGCATTGCGTGCCCCCTTGTCCTCTGACAAATACATCTTCTCCCTTTCGAGCGCCCGGTGCACCCTGGCCGTCAACCCTCTCTTATTCAAGCGCCCTGCGCACCCTATGTTGTGATGAAAAGATGCGCGCAACATCTCGGGAAGCGCCTGCGCGCGGTTGCTCATTTGCACACCCGCCTGTGGGAATGAGCCGGAACTGACCCGGAGCATGACACGTTTTCATCCCTCGAACGTTGCTCGCCGGGCGCTTGAATAAGAGGAACTTAACGTCGGGGTGCGCAGGGCGCTCGAAAGGGAGTGGATATGTGCCTTTTCCCTTGGCGTGCGCGCCTCGAGTTCGACGCAATTTCATCATACAGTGATGCTCGCCGGGCGCTCGAATGAGAGTGGATTTTCGTTAGGGGCTAAGGGGACACGCAATGCCCCCTTTTGCCCCTAACAACCCCGCAACCCCTGCGCGCCGGGGAACGGTTCCCCGGACCCGGGGCCGCTACTACCGCGCAAACGCCTTTATAAACGGTGACCGTTTGCGCTGGCTTTCTCTTTTCTGCTTAGATTGCATCTTTGCTTCGGGGGCGCAGTGACTTTCGCTGCGGCAGTTCGGCAACTCAGAGCTGCAATTTTGCCGGACAAAAATGTTTCCATTAAAAATAATCGTGTCGCCGCGGAGCATTAAAAAGCGGCTGCCGTTCATCCGGGATATACAAAAAATATTTTATAGAGGGAATTGTATGAAACTGCTCGAAGAGAGAATCCTGCGCGACGGCGTCGTAAAAGAGGGAAATATCCTCAAGGTGGATAGCTTCCTCAATCATCAGATCGACCCCGTCATCAACGGCGCCATGGCGGATGAGTTCGTCCGCCTGTTCGTCGACAGCGGCGCCAACAAGATCATGACCATCGAGGCGTCCGGCATCGCGCTCGCCGCCGCCGTCGCGAGCCGCATGAACCTGCCGCTTGTTTTCGCAAAAAAGATCCGCACCAAGAACATCGCGGACGACGTCTACCGCGGCAGGGTGCTCTCCTATACGACCGGCAACACCTATGAGATCGTCGTGTCCAAAAGCTTTTTGCTGCCGGGCGACAAGGTGCTCATCATCGATGACTTTCTTGCGCGCGGACAGGCGGTGCTCGGGCTGCTCGACATCATCAAGCAGGCGGGCGCGCGGGCCGTGGGCTGCGGCATCGCCATCGAAAAGGGCTTCCAGGAAGGCGGAAAGCTGCTGCGCTCTCGCGGCATAGATCTGCATTCTCTCGCCATCATTGACGAGATGGACGAGCGGCACATCACCTTTCGGGCACAGTAGCGCCGCCATCTGACGCAAAAAACCTCCGAGCGCAATGCCCGGAGGTTTTTTATTGTTTTTTTGACGCGGCGTATGTTACGCCTGCTTGACCTTTTTGGCGATAGAAGCCTTTTTGCGAGCGGCGGTATTCTTTGAAAGAACACCCTTCGCGACAGCCTTGTCGATCGTCTTCTGCGCGTTATTGATAACAGCCTGAGAATCCTCCGTGCCTGCGGCGAGGGAGGCCTCCGCCTTTTTAACAATCGTTTTAAGGTTGGTTTTGATCGCCTTGTTGCGGTCGTTCGATTTCTCGTTGGTGATAACGCGTTTCTTTTGGGATTTGATATTCGGCATGATTCCACCTCCTCTTTTGCTGTTACAGCAAATGATATGATAGCATTTTTTATCAAAAAATGCAATAGTTTTTTGTGATCCGCGGCGGTTCGGCGTCCGCAGCGCATAGAAGACAGCCGCGCGCGCATATCCTTATAAAAAGGAAACGGAAGGCGGCGGTCGCACGGAACACACGCAGAAAGGGAAAGTCCGCGCGGCGCTGCCTGTGCTGGCGCTGCTGCTGGTGCTCGCAGGCGCTGTGCGGATGAGCGGCCCGCTCGCCGCGGCGTCTGCGACGCTGCTGCTGCCGCAGGGGGCTGCGGGCGCGGCGGAAAGCTTTTTGCTTTCGGCACTGCAATCGGACGAGGAGCCGCCGGAGGAGGCGCGATCGACGGCTTCACAGGAACCGACGTTTACTGCGGACAACCCGCCGCAGACGCCGGCGACAGAAGAAAGCGATGCGCAAGCCGTTGCCGACGCCGAAAGCGCCGTGCCCGCCGCGCGCAGAAAGCCGATCGAGGAGCTGCAGTTCGCGTCGTCGTTGAGCGCCGACAACTACTTTACCTACGGCGCGGGGTGCATCCGCAATGCGACGGAATATGCGAACGACGAGATGCTCGCGGCGGCGCGGGGATCGCTCGGCTTTACTGTCGAGATGGACAGCAACAAGCCGCAGGTGCTCATTATGCACACGCATACGACCGAGAGCTACGACCGATTTGACGCCGGATTTTATGACACGGATTATCCCACCCGATCGACAGACCCCGCCGTCAACATCCTCGCGGTGGGGAAGACGCTGTGTGACACGCTCAACGCAAACGGCGTGTGCGCCGTACAGGCGACGGAGTATCACGACTATCCCGCCTACGACAACTCCTATTCCCGCAGCCGCGAGACGGTGCGCGCCTGGCTCGAAAAGTACCCGACCATCAAGGTTGTGCTCGATATCCACCGCGACGGCATGGAACGCGAGGACGGAACGCGCGTCAAGCCGACCGTCGTCATCGACGGGAAAAAAGCCGCCCAGATCATGATCATCAGCGGTGCGGACGACGGCACGATGAATATGCCGAGCTTTCGGGAGAACCTCAAACTCGCCGTGCGGCTGCAGGACGTGTACGAGACGCGGTTCCCCGGCCTCACGCGGCCCGTCTACCTCGCCTATCGCTTTTACAATCAGGATCTGACGACCGGCTCGCTGCTCATCGAGATCGGCTCAGAGGCGAACACGCTCGACGAGGCAAAGTACACCGCCGAGTTGCTCGGGCGCGGGCTCGCCGCCTATTTCCGCTCCACCGCCGGCTGACCGCCGAAAAAAAGCTTTTATTTGTTCACAAATGTGTGGTAAAATGCCCTCAACAAAGGCGCACGGTCGCGTCTTTGCGGATACCGCGGAAGAAAGGAAGTTTAAAATGAAGAGATTTTTGACGGCATTGTTGTGTGCCGCCGTTGCGATGAGCATATTCGCCGGCTGCAAAAAGCAGGAGGAGGCGGTCGACCTGCCGGTGGAAAAGCCGGAGACCGAGCAGCAGACAGAGGTGCCAAACCCCATGACAGAGGTCAAGTCCTCGGGCGATTTTGAGGCGCTGGGCGTATACCTCAGCGTGCCGCAGGGCGCGGAAAACGTAAAATATTACATCATCAGCAACGAGCTTGCGGAGATCCTGTTCGATTATGCGGGCGCGTCCTTCACCTATCGCGCGGCGCTCAGCGAGGAGGATATCTCGGGCGTCTACGAGGAGTTTGAGGCCGATCCGGGAATCTACGAGGCGGGCGAGGGCGACACGAAGGTCGCGCTGCTCGTGCAGACCGCGAAGACGGGCGGAAAGCTCGTGACCTGGCAGCTCGAGAGCGCGACGTTCAGCCTTTATACTACAACGCCGCTAACGGACGACGAGATCGTCGCGATCTGCAAGACGGTCGCGTCGGTCGATTTGCCGAAAACGCTCGCCCTGCTGCGAAATCTGAAGTAAACAAAAACGCCGGCGGCAGCCGGTACAAGGAAAACAGCGCCCCGGAAGGGCGCTGTTTTTTATAGGCGCAAACGGATGACCCTGCGAAAATGCGGCGTGCCCGCACGAAAAGGCGGGATGCCCGTGCTTATGGTGAGGGGTCAAGTGTTGTCGTCAAAGCCCGCCTTTTTATATTTGTAATACTCCCCCACAAGCGAGCGCAGGCCGCACGCTTTGAGCGTCTCGTAGCGCACGCGGTAATTGGAGCGGGAAAAGCGCCCCGTCGCAATGTAGCGCATATGCTCCTGCATATACGCGTCGAGAATTTTGAGGGAGCGGTCGGTCGTGACGAGCGGAAAAAACCACCGCGACCAGGTAAAGCGGTCGGCGTCGTTCTGCGCCTCGAACAGCTTGCGGTTCATCGCGCGCGCAAAGGCCTTCATCGCGCGCTCGTCCTGCGCGCTCTTGCGCAGCTTCCAGCGATAGAGCGCGCGCGCCTTGCGGCGGATCTTTCCCTTGAGCTTGGCGACCGTCGCCGGCGCGAGATCAACAGTGCCCACGTGGTACTGGACGCCGAGAAAGCTCCACGCTTCGCCCGGCGCCGCGGTCATCTGCTTGTCCGGGTTGATCGACAGCCCGTCCTCCGCAAGCGCCCGCGCGATGTGTTCCCGATACGCCGCGAGCGCCTCCTCGCTGCGCGCAAAAACGACGATGTCGTCGGAATAGCGCGCGTAAGGCGCGCCGATGCGTTCAAAATACCGATCGAGCGGGAGAAGATATATATTTGCCAGAAACGGCGACGTCGGCGTGCCCGCCATCACGCCTCTCTTTTCGCGCACGGGCAGGCCGTCAACCAGCGCCTCGTCGCGCAGCAGCAGCGATTCAAAAAAGTGCAGCAGCGGCGCGTCGTCCGCGAGCAGCTCGCCGAGGCGCGGCAGCAGGCGTTCGCAGGGGATGCTGTTGAAATAGTTTTTAATATCGAGCTTGCAGCACCACAGCGAGCTCAGTTCCGGCGTTGCGCACAGCGCGCGCACGGCGCTTTTCGCGCCGCAGCTGCGGCGAAAAGAGTAGAGGTTCGGCGGCATGGCCCCGTCGTAGCGGTACAGCAAAAAACCGATGAGCTTCAAGACGGCCTTCTCCTCGGGCGAGAAGGTATATACGACGCGCTTTTTCGCGCTCCCGTGCTTGTTGAGCAGTCGTTTCTGCGGCGCCGAAAGCGCCCCCGCGGCAACGCGTCGCGCGGCCTCCCGGAAGGCGCCGGTTTCCACAAAGGCAACAAAAAACCGCTCCTCCTCGCGGGTGAAGCGGCCCCGTTCCAACCGGTCGCGAAGAAAATCGCGCCAGATCTGCTCGTCTTGAATCGCGTCGAGAATTCCCATCGGTTCTCCCCGTGCGTCTGCCGGCGATCCTCAAAAAAGAGCCGCCGGGAGACGTTTGATGAAATATAAAAAGAGAGGGGAAGGTGCTTTGAAGGCAGCAATGCTGACACGGGACCGTACGCCGGCGGCTCATCCGCACAGCCGTCAAATACCGGCGCTGTGCCCCTTCGCGGATGCGGGCGAACCCGCGTTCCCCTCTCTTTTTAACGGAGATTATTTGAGGAAGCTTTTTATGCGTGTGACGATGTAGCTTCGCTCGTTGGGATAATGCTCATAGAAGTTGATGAACGGCACGCCTGCCTTCTGCGCGGCGGCCCTCGCATTTTTGAACGCGGCGTTGCGGTCGCGGTTATGCGGCGTGAGCAGGATCACGCCCGCGGCGCGTCCGCCCTTATACAGCGCGAAATCATAGGCGCGCGCAGGCGCCGCCGCCGCGCCGAGCTGCGCGGGCGCAACGTCTGTTTTGACCTCGTACGCGGAAAACTCTTCTGAGAGGATGGACGCAAAGCGCGCCTTGAGCGCGGCGGGCGTCTCGGCGGCCGCCGTGGGCGTTTCCGTCTCGGCGGCGGACTGTGGCGTCTCCTGCTTTGCCGTTTCGACAAGCTTCTCCACCGCCGCGTCGAGATCGACGCCGGTCGCCTGCTCGAGCTTGTCCTTCAGGCTGATGAGCCCTTCCTTTGTCAGCTTATCTAACAGTCCCATCGCATACTCCTTTTGTACGACGTTTTGTCCTCAGCTGCAGCATAGCAAATCTTTGCGGAAATGTACAGCGCCGACGGTCAAGCGGCCTCGTTCGCAACCTTGCTCAGCGCGCAGAAATCGCACGGATCGGTACGGCCGGCCTCGAACGCCTCCTCGAGCGTACCCTGATAGAGGTTCTCCGGAAGGGTGCGGGACAGCGCCTGACAGTCGGGGTCGAGATGATAGGACTTTCCGTAGCGGGTCCAGTAGATCTCGCCCGTATAGCTGCCGCTCGCGGAGACCTCCTGCTGCATATCCTCGAGGGAGACGGGGTTGAAATCGTAGGACAGAAGACCCGCGATAACGATCGCGACGATCGCGACGGCGCTGACGATCTTCTTCGTCTTGGCGTCGAGATCCTTGTTTTTGAGCAGCAGGATGATCAGCGGCAGGAATGCGATGACCGCCGCGATGACGCCCATGTTGTTCCACAGCACAAATTTGACCTTGTTTTTTTCGGAGACGGGATCCTGATGGTTGGCCTTCTTCCAAAGCTGCGCGCCGACGACGACAAGCACCAGATCGGCGACGATCTCGATGATGAGCGGCACCATCAGATCGGTGAATGTGGCGGCGAGGAAATTCTGGAACGATTCCCAGTTGCCGTTGAGCGTCAGGATCGCGAGCACCTCGAAGCCGATGGCGAACAGCCAAAGCACGACGGCGGCAACGCGCAGACCGGTCGCGGGCTTGCGCTGCACGGCCGCAGCCGTCTTCTGTTCCTTCGGCTCGCTGGGCGCGGCGGTCTTTGGCGCCGCCTTGGCCGCAGGTTTTTTATCAGCCATAGTTTAAGTCCCCCTTTTAAATGTACACATTCTTCTAATAAACTATAACAAACTTGTGTTGATTTTGCAACGCGCTATAAAAACAATGCTGTTCCGTGTTCACACTTCCTGCCTTCTTTTCTCGCGGCGGCGCTGTATAATTGAGCTGAAAGAAGGGGATCTCGATGGATACGCTTTATATTGTCACCGGTGCGGCGGGCCATCTCGGCAACGTGGTCGTGCGCCAGCTTGTTTCCCGCGGCGAGGTCCGCGCGCTGGCGTTGCCCGCGGAGCGCACCGACGGCGTGCTGCCCGAGGAAGTCAAGGTCGTGCGCGGCGATGTGCGCGACAGGGCGTCCATGCTGCCGCTGTTTTCCGATATCAGCGGCCGCCGCCTGGTCGTCATCCACTGCGCGGGCATCGTCACCATCAAATCAAAATTCGATCAGCTCGTGTGGGACGTGAACGTCACGGGAACGCAGAACGTCGTCGCACTGTGCGAGCAATTCGGAGCTTCGAAGCTCGTCTATGTGCGCTCCGTACACGCGAGCTCCGAGCCGCCGCGCGGCGAGATCATCCGCGAGACCGACCGCTTTACCGACGTGCCGCTCGTCGGTCTGTACGCGAAAACAAAAGCGGCGGCGACGGCGATCGTGCTGGACGCGGCGAAGCGCGGCCTCGACGCGAGCGTCGTGCATCCGTCCGGAATCATCGGGCCGTACGACTACGGCCACGGCCACATGACGCAGCTGCTGCTCGAGTATCTGCAGGGGCGGCTGACGGCGGCCATCCGCGGCGGTTATGACTTTACCGACGTGCGTGACGTCGCGGCGGGCATCGTCGCGTGCTGCGACAAGGGGCAGCGCGGCGAGTGCTATATCCTGTCCAACCGCTATGTATCCGTCAATGAATTTCTCGACACGGCGCACGCGCTGTCCGGACACAAAAAGATCACCGTGTATCTGCCTATCTGGTTCGTCAAGGCGGTCGCACCGCTGTGCGAGCTATATTATCGGCTGCGCCGGCAGACGCCGCTGTTCACGGCGTATTCCATCTATACGCTCGGCAGCAATTCCGCATTTTCCCACGAAAAGGCGGACCGTGCGCTCGACTACACCACCCGACCGCTCACGCAGAGCCTGCAGGATGAAATGGACTGGCTGAAGGAGCAAGGGCGGCTGTAGCGGCATGCCTTTTTAAAAGCGCGGTCGCGCGAAAAGAAGAGTCGTTTTTGTCAGAGGAGAAGGGGGCGTGCCCCCTTAGTCCCTAACGAAAAACCGTTTCTCCTGTACTTTTCTGTCTTTGATCTCGTGGGTGCTCGGAAAGAAATAGAAATGACTTTCCCCTCGGTGGGCTGCGCTCCGGGACTTTCCGCTGCTGCGGCTTCGCTGCGCGGAAAAAGCACCAAAAGCGCAGGAGCGCCGAACTTCCCCCACACTACAGCGCGCTCCGGAACGTATGAGCATCCGGATCCGATGGAACAAAACAAAAGCGTCGGCATTATGCCGACGCTTTGTTACTGAAAGAGGGGTTATTGTAACGGGCATACCCGCCGCAAACAAATTAAATCCGGGAGGGGGCGCCGTTTTGCCGTGCGCATTTTGTGTGCTCCCATTATTTAAACATGGCGATGAATACGCCCGCTGCGACAGCCGAGCCGATAACACCCGCCACGTTGGGCCCCATCGCGTGCATGAGCAGATAGTTGTTCGGATTCTCCTCGAGACCGACCGTCTGCGACACGCGCGCGGCCATCGGAACGGCGGAAACGCCCGCGGAACCGATGAGAGGATTGATCTTTCCCTTGGTGATCCAGTACATGAGCTTGCCGAGCAGCACGCCGCCCGCCGTCGAGAAGCAGAACGCGCACAGGCCCATCAGAACGATCTTGATGGTGGACCAGGTCAGGAAGGTATCTGCGGTCGCCGTCGCGCCGACGGTCACGCCGAGGAAGATGGTGATGATATTGATGAGCTCATTGGATGCTGTTTTCACAAGGCGATCGGCGACGCCGGATTCCTTGAGCAGGTTCCCCAGCATCAGGCAGCCGACGAGGGACGCCGCGTCGGGCACGATGAGCGAGACGACGAGCGTCACGACGATCGGGAACAGAATCTTCTCTGTCTTGGAGACAGGGCGCAGCTGATCCATGACGACGGCGCGTTCCTTTTTGGTCGTCAGCGCGCGCATGATGGGCGGCTGGATAAAGGGAACGAGCGCCATGTAGGAATAGGCGGCCACCGCGATGGCGGGCAGCAGATGGGGCGCGAGGGTCTTCGTGACAAAAATGGCCGTCGGGCCGTCGGCGCCGCCGATGATGCCGATGGAGGAGGCCTCCAGCGCGTTGAACCCGAGCGCGATGCTGCCCGCAAAGGTGACGAAGATGCCCAGCTGTGCGGCCGCGCCGAGGAAGATGGTCTTCGGGTTCGCGATGAGCGGCGAGAAGTCGGTCATTGCGCCGATGCCCAGGAAGATGAGCGGCGGGTAGATGCCGAGCTTTACGCCGAGATACAGGATGTCGAGCAGACCGCCGTCATGCAGGATCTGGCTGTAGTTGATATCGCTGCCCGTGAAAAATTCCGGGTGCATGAGCGCCGCGCCCGGCAGGTTCGCAAGCATCATGCCGAAAGCGATGGGCAGCAGCAGCAGCGGCTCAAACTTCTTTACGATCGCGAGATAAAACAACACGCAAGCGATAGCGATCATCACGAGCGACTTCCAGTCGCCCGCCGTGATAATGCGCGCGATACCGGTGGATTCGACAAAGCTTTTTATGGTGTCAAGAATCATAACGTCACGCCTCCGTTTCTATTGTGAACAGGCGTTCGTCGCTGCGGACGGCGTCGCCGGATTTAACAAACACGTTGAGCTTTCCGGCTTCGGGACACAGCACTTCGACGCAGGCGCCCGAATCCGAAGCGATGACGAGCACCGCGTCGTCCTTCGCCGCGCGCGCGATGTTCCGCACGCTCTCCACCCTGCCTGCGAGCGGACTCACGACGGTTTTAACCGTCTTCTTTGTCCTGTGGAACACGCGCTCCATGATCATCAAACACACGTAGATGACAGCGAGCACCGAAAAAACGATCAGCAGACCGGTAATGACTGTGCTGCCGACCTGCCCGGCGCTGAAATTATCGACGCCGGTCGTCAAGAACTGAGACATTACTTCACTCCCTTTAACATAAAACAGGGGCTTGCAAAACAAGCCTTTGACATAAAAAATCAAATTAATGATATCCTATCTGATATATCATTGTCAATGAATTTGGCGCTGCTAAAATTTATTTTTATTTTTTCGGGAAAAGGTCTTGCGCGACGCTGACATATCCGATATAATACTGACAATTTGGGCATAAACCAATAGGGCAGATGAGAAAGAGAGGAATTGTTATGGGAAAAAACGGCATCTATGACGCCCCAAAACAGCTCGGTTGGGGAAAAACATTGATTCTCGGCATTCAACACATATTCGCCATGTTCGGCGCCACGGTTTTGGTCCCGCTTCTGACAGGATTGAGCGTTCAGGTTACGCTATTCTGCGCAGGGGTCGGGACCTTAATTTTTCACTTCGTCACGAAGGGGAAGGTCCCGGCCTTTTTAGGCTCCTCCTTCGCCTTTCTCGGCGGCTTCTATGCGATCTCCGGCGCGGCGCTCGCGCTGGACGCGAATCCGGGCCTGACAGAAGGAAAATATGCCGGGCTGTCCCTCGCTGAAAAGCTTCCCTACTCGCTGGGCGGCGTGGTCATCGCGGGCGCGGTGTATCTGGTGCTCGCGGGCATCATCACGGTCGTCGGCGTAAAAAAAGTACTGCGTTTCATCCCGCCCATCGTGACGGGCCCCATCATTATTCTGATCGGACTCAATCTCGCCGGCACGGCGGTGTCGAGCGCGAGCAGCAACTGGTGGCTCGCGGCGCTGGCCATCGCGGTCATCATCGTCTGCAACATATGGGCAAAAGGCATGATAAAGATCGTTCCCATCCTGATGGGCATCCTCGTTCCCTACATCGTGGCGGCCTGCTGCGGTCTTGTGGATTTCACGGCGCTCACGAGCGCGGGCGCGGTCGGCGTGCCCCACTTCATGCTGCCGAAGTTTGACCTGAGCGCCATCCTCATCATGGCGCCCATCGCGCTCGCGACGATGATGGAGCATATCGGCGACATCAGCGCCATCAGTGCGACGGTCGGAAAAGACTTCAAGGCAGACCCGGGCCTCAACCGGACGCTGCTCGGCGACGGCCTCGCGACGATGTTTGCCGGCTTCTGCGGCGGCCCCGCCAACACGACCTACGGCGAGAACACGGCGGTACTGTCGCTGTCCAAGGTCTACGACCCGAAGGTCATCCGCATCGCGGCGTGCGGCGCGATCGTGCTGAGCTTTTCGCCCTGGTTTGAAAAGCTCGTCAGCACCATCCCCGGCGCGATCATGGGCGGCGTCAGCTTCGTGCTGTACGGCATGATCTCCGCGGTCGGCGTGCGCAACATGGTCGAAAACAAGATCGACATGACGAAATCCCGCAACCTGCTCATCGCGGCGGTGGTGCTCGTGTCCGGCCTCGGCTTCGAGGCGAATCCCATCACCTTCGTTGTCGGCGGCGCGACGCTGACCTTCAAGGGCCTTGCGAGCGCGGCGATCCTCGGCATCCTGCTGAACGCGATCCTGCCCGGCAAGGACGATGATAACGCCGTGCCGCTCATGGAGCTCGGCGCCGAACAGCCCGAGGAGGCGAAGGAAGAGGTCAAAGAGGAGCTCGTAAAGTAAGAAAGGGATAAGAAAAAATGCGCGCCGGAAACTGCGAAAACTGCACCAACTATTGCTATGACGACGACTGGGGATGCTACACTTGTCTCGTCAATCTCGACGAGGACGAGTACGACCGGTTTGTGCGCGGCGCGTTCAATGATTGCCCCTACTTTTCACTCGCGGATGAATATAAGATCGTAGAAAAACAAAATTAGCAATAAGGCAAAACAAGCAGCGGCTGCAACGCCGCTGCTTGTTTTTTTCAGACGCACGCAGGCGCCGGAAATGATCCGCATAGTAGCTCGGCGTTTGCACGCGCTCCTGCGGACGCGGGTCGGCACAAACACCGCCCCGGGGCCGGGGAACCGTTCCCCGGCGCGCAGGGGTTGCGGGGTTGTTAGGGGCAAAAGGGGGCATTGCGTGCCCCCTTGTCCTCTGACAAATAAAACTTCTCTCTTTCGAGCGCCCTGTGCACCTTATATTGTGACGAAAAGCGCTTGTCAGGCACTCGGGAGGGGGAGAAAATTGTCAGGGGACACTCGCTAAGCGCCGCGCAGCGCGCGGTTGCTCGCTTGCACACCCGCCCACGGCGGTCGTTTTTGCAAAGCAGCAGATAATTCCTGTTGACAGAAACGAAAATGCGTGCTATACTCCTTATAAGTTAAACGATTAACCTACAAGGAGGACTCTTATGGACAAGAGAAAACTGATCCTGGACTGCGACCCGGGGCACGACGACGCGACCGCGATCATGATGGCGGGCAACAACGAAAAATTCGAGCTGCTGGGCATCACGACTGTCCGCGGCAATCAGACGCTTGAGAAGACGACACGCAACGCGCTGGACGTCTGCCAGTGGCTGGGCTTGAACGACGTCCCCGTGTGTGCGGGCAGCGACCGCCCGATCGTGCGCGAGGCGCCCCCTGTCGAAGCGCGTGTGCATGGCGAGAGCGGCCTGGACGGCCCGAGCTTTGAGCCGCTGACGAAAAAGCTCGACGCGCGCTCCGCGATCGACTTCATCGTCGAGCAGGTGCACAAATATCCGAACGAGGTCACGCTCGTCATCACCGGCCCGATGACCAACGTCGCGCTCGCGTTTCGCAAGGATCCGGAGATCGTCAAGCTGATCCCGGAGATCCTGTTCATGGGCGGCTCCTGGGCGCACGGCAACGTGACGCCCGCGGCGGAGTTCAACATCTGGGCGGACCCGGAGGCGGCGGATATCGTCTTCCGCAGCGGCATCCCGATGGTCATGATGGGGCTCGACGTCACGCGTCAGGCGCTGTGCTATCCCTCAGTTGTCGAGCGTATGGCGAAGATCGACAACCGCGCGGCGAAGCTGTTCGTCGACCTGATGGGCTATTTTTGCATGACGCAGAAGAAGGTGTTCGGCTGGGAGGGCGGTCCTCTGCACGACCCGACGACCATCGCGTAT
>JAYFQJ010000053.1:0-30253 GCA_034927165.1 Oscillospiraceae bacterium | reverse complement strand
CCGCCGGTTCCACGCTTCAAACAGAACGGCCGCGATGAACCACGCGAGAGAACAGGTACACGCGGTGGTCCCCTGCAGCAGGATGCTGACGGGCCGGATCGCGGGGAACGGCAGCAGCCAGAGGATAAAGCCCAGCGCCGCAATCCCCAGAAAGACGGTGAAGATCAGGAACGGGCTGACCTTTTTGCCAAAGCGGAGCCAGGCGAACAGCGCCGCCCAAGCCGCGCTTGAAAGGTAGTACAGCGTGATCCCGTTTTCCACGCCCTCGGCCGTCGTCGAGGAAAACAGTGCGCACAAGCAGACGACCACGAAGACCAAAACCGTTCCCCAGATCAAAAGGACGGGCGGCTGTATTTTCTCGCCGGGCGCCGCCTTTCGCTGCGACGGCGTAAAGGCGATCCCGAGCTTCACCGGGATGCGGGTCAGACCCGCGAGGATCAACAGCTGGATGACCGCGGACAAAGCGTTGAACGCCCGGAAATCGAGCGCGAAGGGAGGGTAGTGCAGCAGGGCGATGAAGGGCGCGGACAAAAGCGCCGCGACGATCCCGTCCGCCAGCGCCGTTTTCAGCGTATAGATGTCGATCGCGAGCACAGCGCCCGCGCCGATAAAGGCGACGCAGGCAAGCACGGAAAAGTAATAGAGCGCGACGAGCGCGCGTTCCGGCAGCGGCGCAAACATCAGCAGTATGCACGCGAGCGACGCCGCGGTCAGCAGCCGCGCCCACAGTCCCGCGCGGCGCGGAAAAAAATACGCGAGGGCGGCCCCGGTCAGATAGCCCAGCGCGATGGGCAGCGCAGCAGTATCCACCGACACGGGCAGCGGTGTGACGCCGTCCACGGTGAATACCCTCGACGAGTAGTAGACCACGCCCATCTGCCAGATCGTGAAGGTCTGGATGCACGCGAGGACCCACACGGGCACCGTAAAGGTCTTGCGCGCGGTTGGCTGCTGGGTCGCCGGTCTCGTGTTTTGCTCCATGATTCCATCCCTTCGTAAAAACCGTCATGCAAAGAGGTGAAAGCGCAAAAATCACCCCGGTTAGTGATGGAGCTTCTTCGCTCGATCCGTATAATTTAAGTATGGCTCCGCGGTCCTTGACCCGAACGGCACGTGGAAGCGGTCGCTGTGCTTATATTTATATTTATCATAAATCCGCCCAATTTTCAATTGATTAAAAAAACTACAGGCGGGGGACGCGTTCTCTTGGCCGGCGGGGTGGTGTTGCGGGATGAAGCGGTTTTACCGGCAGGTTTTTTCAGACGGCGAGACAGGACGGTTTTGCGCCTTGTGCGCGGCCTGCGGAAAACGGATGCAGGCGGGCCGGCTCCCACTGCTTTGCCGAAACGGGGCGCTGCGCGCGCGATACGCGGCCGGGGCTGTCGGCGGTATGCGGCAGAAGCTCTACGACTTGAGTTTCGCGCGCGCGGCGCGGCATCTCGCGCGCTATTTCAACCGCTGCCCCGCGTGCGGGGCGTGGGTGTGCGACGATTGTTTCGATCTCGCCGACGGCTACGGCGCTTGCAAAAGCTGCGCGGAAAGGTCAATCGGTGCGGCGGGCCGGAAAGTGCAAAGAAAAGGATCGGAGGGAACGCGATGAAAAAGGCAGCGGCGTCAGCGCTCGCGCTTATGCTGGCGTTTGCTCTCGCCGCCTGCGGCGGGAGCGCAGCCCCATCCGCCGGCGGCGCGGCGGCGCCCGGCGCTTCACAGCAGGACGGTACCGGGGAAACAGCGCCGCCCGACGGCAGCGCCGGACAGACCGCCGGCCTGAACGAGGGGATCACAAAATGGCCGGACAACGAGTATACGCAGCAGATCCCCAAGCCGACTGTCGGGCTGCTTTTCAGTGCCGCAAGCCTTGTCGACGCAGGGTTCGCAGGGAGCGTCGCCCGGGTCTCCGGGGAGGATTTTGCCGCGTATACGGAGAGCTGTCTGGCTGCGGGATGGAGCGAGGCGGAGGGGGACGAGACCTTCAACGCGATCCGGGGCGATTACAAGCTGTCCGTTAACTATGCAGCAAACACCAATGAAGGGCAGATGAATATCGTGGTCGACAGAGCATGATGTTCTCCGGTTCGCCATTTGGATCAAATCCGCCGAAATGTTTACCCGGGCGGCGGGCGTCTGCCGGCCGTCCATACGATAAAAGAAGGAGACTGATCATGAAAAAGATACTGGCAATTTTTCTTTCTGCGCTGCTCATTCTCTGCCTCGCCGCCTGCGGCGGTAAGACAGACCCGGTCGCGCCCGACGGCGGCGCGGCCGACACAGGCGGCGCCGACGCCTCCCAGCAGACGGGCGGCGCGGAGCTCAGCGCGTGGCTGAAGACCAAAACGGGCAAATATTACAGCCAATTTCTCGACGGAAAGATGTACATGGAGTATGAAATAGAGTATGCCGGAACGGTGACGACCGTGATCTCCGCTACCAGCGGCGCCAGGACCTATTCGGAAAGCATGGTGAACGGCCAAAGCGTGGGCGTGAGCATCATGGACGGCGAATATCTGTATTCCATCGACCACGCCAGTAAGATCGTCGTCAAGATGTCGCTGAAGGCGACCGGGCAGGAGATCGCCCGCACGATGATCGAGGAGGGGGACGTGGATCCCGCGAATATGCAGTCCGGCACCCGAACCATCGACGGAAAGACCTACGACACCGAGGCGTGGGATATGGACGGCGCGAAGTCCGTCCTGTGCTTTGACGGGGACAAGCTCGCCTATATGATCGGCGAATATGGCGGGGAGGAAACCGTCATGAAGATTCTGAAGACCTCCGATCAGGTGGACGAATCTCTGTTTGATATCCCGGCCGATTACCAGATGATCTCCTACTGAGCCGAACGATTGCAAAGGAGGCGCCGACCCCTATGAAAAAAGCACTGAGCATACTGCTGGCCGTGCTGCTGCTGTTCGCGCTCGCGGGCTGCGCGGAAACGGCCGCGCAGGACCCCGCCGATGCGCCGAAGCAAGACAGCGGCACATCTGCGGACGAGCCGACGAAAAGCGGCGGAGAAAAGGGAGAGATCACACCGACGGCGCCCGCTTCGGGGGCCTCGGCCGAGGCGCTGTACGAGCGCTGGGGCAGCAGCCTCGTCGGATATTGGAGCGCGGCTGAGGGGCGCTTCGCCTGCATGGACATGGAGGACAGCCATTCCGCCGTTTTCTACAGCGGCGTGTGGGACGCGGGGGGCGGACGCGGCTTCGGCAGCGTGACGTCGCTCGCCGCGACCGGCGACGCAGAGCTGACCGCCGCGGTCACATGGCCCGCCGTCGAAGCCGGCGAAGCGGCCGACGCCGCAAAGGAGCTGACACTGACCGTCGTCTTTGATTATGCGGGACTGGAGCAGGACGGAAAGATCCGCATCAAGGTCGGCGACGGCGACTGGCAGCAGTATATGTTCGCCGGGGCGACACGGGAGGAGGCCTATCAGACCTATTTGGAGAACGAAGGCCGAGGCTGAGCGGCCGTCTGCACGGCGGGAGCATCGCAACGCGGAAGCACCCATACAATACAAAGAGCTGCGAAATACGCAGCGCATCATGATTACAGTAACGGGAGGAAGAAAGAATGGCATATTGCGAAAAATGCGGCGCAGGTATAGAGAAGGACGCAAAGTTTTGCCCCGCCTGCGGCGCCCTTGCGGGCGCGTCCCCGCAGGAGGAGAGGCAGGATTTCAGCACGAAGGTGCAGAGCCTGAACGACACAGCCGACACCACGGGGACGTTTGAGGACGCGGACATCCAACAGAACAAGTCTATGGCGATCCTCGCCTATCTGAGCCTTCTTGTTCTGGTGCCGCTGTTTGCGGAAAAGAAGTCGCCCTTTGCGCGCTATCATACCAACCAGGGACTGGTCCTGCTTGTCGCGGAGGTCGCAGTCGGCATCGTCAACAGCGTGCTGCGGTGGATACTTCCCTACGGCTTTCTGTGGCGGCTGGTCGGCTGGGCGTACAGCCTGTGCGGGATCGGCTTCCTTGTGCTCACGATCATCGGCATCGCCAACGCGGCAAACGGCAGAGCAAAGGAGCTGCCGCTGCTCGGCTGTATCCGGCTGCTGAAATAGCGCCGCTTCGCCAAAAGGGGCGACGGCGTCAGACAAAGCAAATAAAAAAGGCGCGGCCGGGGGCCGCGCCTTTTCGCGTATTTCGGCCGACCGTCCGCCGGCCTTCGCGCAGGGAGATGCTATTATTTGCTGTATTGAGCGGTCAGCTGCGCTTGCGCGAGCACGCGGCCCTCCAGTGCTGCGGTGAACTCCGCGTCGGAAAAGCCGTCCTGCAGCGGCAGCGCTTCGGACAGCGCGTAGACGGTCACGACATAGGCGTGGGTGCCGGACGGCGGCGTCGGGCCGCCGTAGCCGATCGTGCCGAAGCTGTTGACGCCCTGCGCGACGCCGTCCCCGCCCGCCCTGCTCGCGTTGTCGGCGACGTCGCCCGCGGGCAGATTCGCGGCGAGCCAGTGGACCCAGTCCGACGCGTCGGGGTCGCTCATGCGCACGGCGAGCGCGACGGTCCCCGCCGGGATATCCTTTATGGTCAAGGGCAGCGAGCGGGCGGGAATGTATCCGCTCACGAAATCGACGCCCTTTGCGCCGTAGACGTCGGCGAGCACGCCGCCCGTCACGCCGGCGCTTTCCACCGACATCGGCTGCGCCGCCGCTTGTTCTTCCGACTCGGCCGCGTCGCTCTGCTCAACGGGAGCCGCGGGCGCCGGTGAAGCGGTGCAGCCGGAAAGCAGCGCCGTGCAGCACAGCGCCGCGAGCAGAAGCGTGATCCCCTTCGTCATGCCGCCGCCTCCAGAAGGTCCAGCAGCCCCTGCGTGTCCGGGAACAGCAGAAAGTCGAGCAGCCCGGCCGCGTATTCGGTGTTGTCGTGCGTGCGCAGCTCGAGCCGGATGGTCACCGTGTCCACATTCGACACGTCCGCTTCGATGGAGACGGGGCTGGTCGTCCCGTACACGGACGAAGAGGAATACAGCGTATAGCCGTCCCCCGTGATCGTCACGCGCGCGTAACAGCCGGTATCTTCCAGCCCCGCCGATGCCCCGATCGCGGAAATGCAGCCGGTGAGCATCGAATACTGGCTGTTGATCGCATAGGTGCGGGAGAAGGAATCGCTCACGGGCGCGCGCAGCACGAGGCCCGCCTCGTAATCGGATTTTCCGGAGGCGTCGGCATCGCTCCCGGGGACATAATTTGTCAGTACGCTCGTTGTTTCCGACAGAGCGGTCTGGTCGCTCGCGGGCAGGTCGAGCAGATCCGTCGCGAGCAGATAGGGGGAATAGGTCGCATACAGCTGCGCGATCCTGGCGCCGTTCGGGCAAGCGGCGTAAGCGTTTTTCAGCACTCGCGCGGCGACCGCATAATCGCCGCTGAGCGCGCTCTGACGGATCAGATTGAAGGCGTAATTGTAAAAGGCGGTTTCCGCGTTGTCATAAGCCGCGCGGATGTCCGCGTCGCTGTCGAGCAGCGTCAGGGCGCGGTCCGCTACGGCGAAGAGCGGCTCAAAATCAGCGTCGGAGGTGTAGCTCGCGATGGCGGCGAGCACATCCTGCTTATACAGCTGTACCGTGTCGTCCAGCTGCCGGGCGGCCTCGTCGTATTTGCTGTAATTCGGGGAGATCTTTTGCAGCTGCTCGACGGCGGTGGCATAGTCCTCTTCGGCGAGCGCTGTCTGCGCCGCGTCGTAGGCGAGCTTGGATTCATGCTGCTGCGTCAGTTGGGTTTTTACGGCGTTTGCCGCCGCGGTAAAGGAGGAGATCTGCGCGATGCCGTCAAGCTGAGCGCAGGCACTGTCGTAATCGGCGCTGCCGTTCAGATAGCGGCTGAGCGCGCGGTCCGCCGTGAGCAGGGCGATCTTCTCGCCGACGGGCGACTGCAGCCGGCTCGCGCCGACGCTCTGCATATAGATCGTCGACGCTTTCGCATAGTCGCCGGACAGGAGACTCGCCGCAAAGCGGATGGACGGCAGAAAGACGAGCGCCGCCGCGACGAGAACGCCGAGCACCGCGCACAGGATGACGACCGGAAGTCTGCGCCCGGACTTTTCTCCGCGGGCGGTGCGTTTGGTCGGCTGCGCGCTGCGGGGAGCGGGGCGAACGGTCTTCGGCGCCTCTGTTCTGGCCGCGCGGCGCTTGCCGCCGCGGCTGCTCTTCTTTGCCTTGCGCTTGGACTGTGCGGTGCGCTTGACCGCGCGCTCGGGGATATACGGCGGCAGCGTGTATTCCGAATCGCTGCGCACATAATCCGCCTCGGAAGCGCTGCCGCGCGCGCTGTCGGGGATGGGCGGCGTCGTCTCCCGGATAAAGGGTTGCGCAGAGCCCGCGGGCGCGGGGGTGGCTGTCCGCTGCCGCGTCGGAACGACGCCGGAGACGTCGCTCGCATAGGGCTGTACGCCGGCGCGCGGCGCGGCGTCGGAAAGGGGCGCCGCTGCCGCGCGCCGCGTCGCTTCCTGCGCCCGGGCGGGCGCGCTCGTCTGCTGCTGCGGCGCCGCGGGGGGCGCGGACGGGGCGGCGGACGGCTGCGCGCTTTGCGCGGGCGCCGCCGCTTGCGCAGGCGCCGGGGACGTATTGGCGCCGAACACATTGGGGAACTGGCGGCGCACCTGCTCGGCGAGCCGCTCGATCTCCTCGGGCGTCATGGCGGCGGTCGACGTGCCGAACGGTTCTTTATTATCTGCGGGCATATCGCCGACGAAGGCGGAAGCCAGCACCGAAACGGAGTCCTCGTCCAGCGGGCGGGCATCCGGGCGGTCTTGAGTGTCATTCATTATAATTCATCTCCTGCATAGAAGGCCGCTTCCGAAGAGCGGTTCAACGTCAATTGTAAATTTATATTGTGAATATGTCAATTCATAAAAGAGATTTGACGGCCGCAGGGAGGCGCTATATAATGGCTGCGCGGCCGTGTGCCGCGGGGAAGCGGCACACGGCCTTTCCCGTTGTCGTATAAAAATCGGCGCGCGGAGCGCTTGCGGAAAAAATGCGGAAGAAGCGCGGGCTTTTGAAGCAATCGCGGCCGGCGCGTCGTTATAGAAATGTAGGCGGAAGGTGGTGGAACGGCATAGAGAAGAAAAAGTTCGAAGCGTATCTCGAGTCGTCTTCCGGACCCGTTTACGCGCTGTGCTACTCCTTTGTGAAAAACCCGTTCGATGCCGAGGACCTCGCGCAGGAGACCTTCCTGTCCGCCTACAGAAATTTTGAACGATTTGACGCGCAAAATCCGAAAAGCTGGTTTCTCACCATCGCCGCCAACAAATGCCGCGATTACCTGAAAAGCCCGGCGCGCAAGCTGGTGCTGTCCGACGCGGAGGCGCTTTCCTACATAGAGGACGACGCGCCGACCGCCGAGCAGACGGCGGAGAGCGACGACGCCGACGCGCGCGTCGCGCGGCTGTGCGCGCGGCTCAAGGAGCCCTACAAAACACCCGCCGCACTGTACTATTGCCGCGGCTACACGCCCGGAGAGATCGCGGCGCAGACGGGAGACAATCCGAAGACCGTCGCGACGCGTCTGTACCGCGCGCGGGAGCTGCTCAGAATCATGATAAAGGAGGACGACGGAGAATGCTGTTTACAAAGGACGGTCATCTGACCGGGGAAACGATCAGAAAGCTCGCGGGCGGGACGCTCGGCGGGCGGGACGCGGCCGTCGTCGCCGAGCACGTCGCCGTGTGTCCGGCGTGCCTTGTGCGCCTCGCGGACGCGGCGTCCGCGGTGATCGAGCCGCCGCGCGGCTGGCTTGAAAATGTGCGCGGCGCCGTTCGCTCGTGTGCGGACAGATCCCGGCACGCGCTGCTGCGCTACTGCGCGGTGGTGGCGGCGTGTGTGGCGATCTGTGTGGGCGTCGTCATGACGGGCACGCTCGCGCCCGTCCTCAAGGGCTTCTCCCGCACAACGGAGATCCCCGTGCCCGCCGTTTCCAGCGTGCCCGCGCCGGGCACGGATATCTTCTTCAAAATCAACGCCGCGCTCGCCGAGGCGAAAAAAACAACACCGACTATGGAGGAACCGAAGAATGACCCGACAAAGAAATAAATTCTGGACTTTTGTCTTTTCCCTGATGCCCGGCTGCGGGCAGATGTACATGGGCTTTATGAAGCGCGGCTTGTCGCTGCTGTTTCTGTTTTCGCTCGCGTGCTTCGTCGCGGCGCTGCTCACTATGGGCGAGCTCGCGCTGCTCATCGTCGTGATCTGGTTCTACGCCTTTTTCGACGCGCTGAACCTCGGCTGGCTCGAGCCGGAGCGCTTCGCGCTCATCGAGGACAACTATCTGTGCGCGGACGACACCGCGCTGCGCGGCGTTTTCAAATCCCGCGCGGGCGCGACGAAGTATGTCGGCATCGCGATGATCGTCTTCGGCGTGGCGGTGCTCTGGCAGAACACGGTGGCCCGCCTGATCGATCTCGTCTATGATTACCAGCCGTATCTCTATGAGATCCTGTGGACGATCAACAATATGCTGCCCCGCATCGCCGTCAGCGTGCTGCTCATCGTGCTCGGCGTGCGCATGATCCGCGCGAAAAAGCGGCAGGAGGAGGGCGCGCTGCCGCAGGACGAGGAGAAAAAATGAAACATACGCTCAATTTTCTGATGTGCATCACGGTGCTCGGCTATTACGCCGTGCGCGCGGCGGAGCGACTGTGCCGCGCAGGTACGCGCGCATGAAGACAAGACGCGTCGGCTCCTTTACCGCGGGCTTCACTCTTGTCGCGTCCGGCGTGCTGTTCCTGCTCAACACCCTGTCACCGGAGCGCTTTGACCCGGCGAGCGTCCTGCGCTGGTGGCCGGTCATGCTCATACTGCTCGGCACAGAGATCCTGCTCGCTTCCTTCACCGATCCGGAGAAGGTCGCCGTGAAATACGATTTTTTGTCCGTTATTCTAATGCTGCTTTGCCTGTTCGGCTCCTTCGCGTGCGCGTTCGCGCAGCTTTGGATGATGCAGCGCTGAATACGCGCGCTGCCTTGAGGCGCTCCGCCGATGCGGGGCGCTTTTTTGTGTTTTGAGGCGCCGCTGGACAAAAAGAACAGAAACGCCGCGCGCTTTTGATGAAAAACGCCGAATCGTTTTTTTTTGCCGAATTGCTGTTGACTGCCTATATGTTGTGTCTTATAATAAAAGCCGCACACAATATAGGGTGAATTACACCTGAGCGCGCCGTTTTCGGCGCGGAGAAAGGATCGCTGCCATGTTTACCACCATCATCAAACGCGACGGCCGCACGGTCGACTATGACGTCTCGAAGATCAGCGGAGCGATCGACAAGGCGATGCGCGCGGCGGGCCGCACAAACCTGCCCGAGTGCGAGCGGCTCGCCGGAGTCGTGGAGCAGCGTCTTGCCGAAAAATACACCGAAAAGGAGCCGCCGACGGTGGAGACCATCCAGGACGCCGTCGAAGCGGCGCTCATGGACAACGGCTACGCCTTCGTCGCGAAGAAATACATCCTCTACCGAAACGACCGCACCCGCCGGCGCGACATGAACAGCGCGCTCATGAAGATCTACGACGAGCTGACCTTTGCGGACGCGGGCGATTCCGACATGAAGCGGGACAACGCAAACATCGACGGCGACACGGCGATGGGCGTCATGCTCAAGTACGGCAGCGAGGGCGCGAAGGAATATTACAGCAAATATATTCTCACCGAAAAACAGGCGGCGGCGCACCGCGAGGGCGATATCCACATCCACGACATGGACTTCTACACGCTCACGACGACCTGCTGCCAGATCGACCTGCTCAAGCTGTTCCACAACGGCTTTTCCACGGGGCACGGCTATCTGCGTGAGCCAAACGACATCAAGAGCTACGCGGCGCTCGCGTGCATCGCCATCCAGAGCAACCAGAACGACCAGCACGGCGGCCAGAGCATCCCCAACTTCGACTACAGCCTCGCGCCGGGCGTTGCGAAGACCTATAAGCGGCTGTACGCGCGCAACCTCGCGAAGGCGCTGGAGCTTGAGACGGACACGGCGATCGACTATGACGCGCAGATCAGGCCGCTGGAGGCGGCGCTCGCCGAAAAGGGCCTGCTGCCAAAGCTCGACGCGACTTCGCCGGCGTTCTTTGACGCCGAAGCGGCGGCGCTCGCAAAGCTCGGCTACACGGCCGCGCAGATCGAAAAGGCGCAGAAGGCGGCCGAGCGCTATGCGAAGGACGAAACGCGCAGCAACACCTATCAGGCGATGGAGGCGCTCGTCCACAACCTCAACACCATGCATTCCCGCGCGGGCGCGCAGACGCCGTTCTCCTCCATCAACTACGGCACCGACACCTCGCCGGAGGGGCGGCTCGTGATGCGCTGCGTGCTCGAGGCGACCGAGGCGGGTCTCGGCGCGGGAGAGACGGCGATCTTCCCCATCCACATATTCAAGGTCAAGGAGGGCGTCAACTACAACCCCGGCGACCCCAACTACGACCTGTTTCAGCTCGCCATCCGTGTGTCCGCGAAGCGGCTGTTCCCGAATTTCGGCTTCATCGACGCGCCGTTCAACCTGCAGTATTACAAGCCCGGCCGCCCGGAGACGGAGGTCACCTATATGGGCTGCCGCACCCGCGTCATCGGCAACGTGTACGACCCGCAGCGGGAGATCACCTACGGCCGCGGCAACCTGAGCTTTACGTCGGTCAACCTGCCGCGCATCGCCATCAAGAGCAACAAAAACATCGAGTGGTTCTTTGAGGAGCTCGAGAACAAGATGGAGCTCGTCGCGCAGCAGCTGCTCGACCGCTTCGCGATCCAGAGCAAAAAGCACGTCTACAACTACCCGTTCCTGATGGGTCAGGGCGTGTGGATCGACAGCGAAAAGCTCGGTCACGCCGACGAGGTCGGCGAGGTGCTCAAGCACGGCACGCTGTCCATCGGCTTCATCGGTCTTGCGGAGACGCTCGTGGCGCTCACGGGACACCATCACGGAGAGGACGAGCAGTCGCGCAACCTCGGGCTAGAGATCGTCGGGTTCATGCGCGATTTCGTCGACCGCAAGAGCAAGCAGACAGGGCTCAACTTCAGCCTGCTCGCGACGCCCGCCGAGGGGCTCTCCGGCCGCTTCGTGCGGCTCGACAGAAAAAAATTCGGCGTCATCCCGGGCGTCACCGACCGCGATTATTATACGAACAGCTTCCATGTGCCGGTCTATTATCCCATCGGCGCGTATGAAAAGCTGAAAATAGAAGCGCCCTACCACGCGCTGACGAACGCGGGGCACATCAGCTATGTGGAGCTCGACGGCGACACAGCGAACAATCTCGAGGCGTTCGAGAAGGTGGTGCGCTGCATGAAGGAGCTCGGCATCGGCTACGGCTCCATCAACCACCCCGTCGACCGCGACCCCGTGTGCGGCTATACCGGCATTATCGGCGACACCTGCCCGCGCTGCGGCCGGCACGAAAACGAGGCGCTCTCGCCCGCGCAGATCGACGAATTGAAGAAGAAATTCCCGAATGCGCCGGTTTTTATCGGAAAAGAATAAAAACGGCCGCCGCGGCGGCAAAGGAGAATAATATGGAAGAAAAAAGCTACAACGCAAAAAAGGCGGGGGAGGGTATGGGCTTTGAGCGCATCCGCCGCATCACCGGTTATCTCGTGGGCACGCTCGACCGCTTCAACGACGCGAAGCGCGCCGAGGAGCACGACCGCGTCAAGCACAGTGTCAAGGCTTGACCTCGCGGGGGTCGTCGGCGACTCCATCACCGACGGGCCGGGACTGCGCACGGCGATCTTCGTGCAGGGCTGTCCGCATCACTGCGCGGGCTGCCACAATCCCGAAACGCACGCGTTCGGCGCGGGCACCCCGACGGATACGGACGCGCTGTTTGAGCGCGTCGCGGCGAACCCCCTGCTGTCCGGCGTGACCTTTTCGGGCGGCGAGCCGATGTGCCAGGCGGCGGCGCTCGCGGCGCTCGGAAAAAGAGTGAAGCAGGCGGGCCTTGAGCTCGCGTGCTATACGGGCTATACGCTCGAAGCGCTGCTCGCCGAAGCCGACCCCGACCGCATGGCGCTGCTCGCGGTGTGCGACGTGCTCATCGACGGGCCGTTTGTTTTGGCACAGCGAAGCCTCGAGCTCAAATTCAAGGGCTCTCGCAACCAGCGCACGCTGGATGTGCAAAAAAGCCTTGCGGCGGGCGCGCCGGTGCTGTGCGCCGACCCGCGGTGGGTGTAATGATTCTATTCAAAAGAGAGGTCTCAAAAATGGACGGGATCAAAAGAAGCGAGCTCAGCGAGGAATGGGCGCACGCGGGCGTCGTGGAGGCGGGCGGCTTTGTATTTGTCAGCTACTGCATGAAAAACGAAGGGCAGCCGATAGAGGAGCAGATCAACGGCGCGTTCGACGTGCTCGAGCAGCGGCTCGAATCGGTCGGTCTGACGCTGGCGTCCGTCGTGAAAATGGACTGTCTTTTTAAAGATATCACGGACATCGACTGCCTCGGGGATATCATCAAGGCGCGCTTTCGTGGGAATTATCCCTCGCGCAAGGCGTTTGAGACAAAATTTTTGCGGGACGGCATCGATTTTCAGGTCGACGCGATCGCGTATCGGGGGTAGCCGCCGGCGCGGCGTCTTGGCTTCATAAGGATATTACAGCGGCGGGAGCGAATATGCGATCCCGCCGCTTGCTGTTCTGCATCTCCCGCGGGCGGGCGGCAGTAAAAATCCTTCTGCGTTTTTACAAAAGCGCTTGACTGTTCCCCCGGGCGTCAGCTTAGAATGGGATCGAGGTGATGGGTATGCTGATCAACGAGGCGTGCAAACGCACGGGCCTTACCAAAAAAGCGATAGGATATTATGTGCAGCAGGAGCTGATCACGCCGTCCGTTTCGGAAAACGGATATAGGGACTACAGTGAACAGGACGTTGAGGCGCTGAACAAAATCAGCGTTTTGAGAGGGCTTGGTATCTCCGCGGAAGAAACAGGGAGGATACTGAAGGACACGACGAATGCGCAGCTGCAGGCGGCGTCGGTGAGAAAGGAACTGGATTATCGGCGCGATCAGCTCAAAAAGTCAATGCTCGAGAGGCTCGCGGGAGGAGAGGCCTATGAGGAGATCGGCGCGCAGCTGCGCGCCGTTGAACAGAGCAGGAGCATCACGGATAAGCTTCTGGACGCATTTCCCGGCTGGTACGGCCGCTTTGTCTGCTTGCATTTTGCCCGCTTTCTCGGAGAACCGATCCGAACGGAGGATCAGAAAAGGGCGTATGAAACCGTCCTATCGTTTTTAGACAATCTTCCCGACATGGATATTCCGAAGGATCTGGAGGCGTATCTGATCGAAAGCACGCAGCGCATCGGCGCGGATGCGATCGCCGGGATGCTGGAGGCGACGAAAAGAGCCTATGAAAATCCGGATGAATTTCTGGCGGACAACGAGGAGATGCTGGAGCGCTATGCGGCGTATAAAAGCTCCGACGCATACAGAAATTCGCCCGCGTGCAGGCTGCTGGAGTATATGAAAGGGTTCAACAGCGCCAGCGGCTATAACGACGTGTTCATTCCCGCGATGAAGCGGCTGAGCGCCTCCTATGCGGATTATTACTGTCGGTTGGAAAGCGCCGATAAAAAGCTGCTGGAGCGGTATCCCGAAAGGGAGGGTAAAAACGGCGAGACAGAATAGGCGGGGAAAAAACAGGGCGGCGCCGCAAGCAAGCGGCGTCGCCCTGTTTTATAGCTGCTGAGAATTATTTTTCCGGCTGGTAATTCTTTACGAAATATTTGTAGAAATCGATCGCCTCGGCGACCGCGCTCAGCGTGACGTTCTCGTCGACGGCGTGGCAGGATTCCATCTGCTTGGTGCTCATGCGCAGCGGCGCAAAGCGGATGGCGTTGTCGGTCACGGCGTGGAAGTGGCGGCAGTCGGTGCCGCCCATGATGACGTAGGGCGCGACGCCGCAGTCGGGGAAGCAGTCGTTGACACACTTCGAGAGATACGCATACGTCGGCGTCTTTGTCGACACGACGGGCGATGCGTCGCGCTGCTGGGTGATCTCAAATTCAAGATTGTATTTGTCGGCGATGGGCTTGAGCGCCGCGATGGACTGCTCGACGTTCTGCTGCACGCTCGTGCGCAGATTCGCCACCACATAGGCCTCGTTCGGAATGACGTTGGGCGCGTCGGAGCCCTTCATCATCGTGAAGGTGCACGTCGTCGCGAGCAGCGCGCCGCCGAACGGCGAGACCTTCGGCATGACCGCGACGAGCAGCGGCTTGAACAGCCACACGTTCCCGAGCAGCAGCCGCATACCGAAGCCGAGCGACGGCGCCATCGCCGCGAACATCTCCTTCACCTCGGGGAGAAGCTGCTTTTTAAAGGGCATTTTACGGCCGACCTCGGTCATGAATTTGGCGAGGCGCATCACAGGCGTGTTGGAGGGCGGCGTGCTCGAGTGACCGCCGGTCCCCCTGGCCTTCACCTTGATGTCGATATAGCCCTTTTCGGTGATGCCGAGGACGGCGAAGGGACGATCCATGCCGGGCATCGCCTGGTCGATAATGGCGCCGCCCTCGTCGAGCACGAGCGAGAAGCGCAGGCCGCGCTCTTTCAGCCAGCGCACCGCGCCCGGCGCGCTGTCGCCGCCCGACTCCTCATTGATGGAGTATTCGAGCCACACGTCGCACGGGGGAACAAAGCCCTCCGCGAGCAGCTGCTCGACGGCGGACATCTGTGTGAAGATGTTGCACTTGCAGTCGAGCGCCCCGCGCCCGTACAAGCAGCCGTCATTCACCTCGCCCGCGTACGGCGGCAGCGTCCAGCCGTCGTCGGAGGCGGGCACGACGTCCTGATGGCCCATAAACAGAATGGGCAGCGCGTCGGGGTCGGCGCCTTTCCAGCGGTAGAGCAGCGCGCCGCGCACGACGGTCTTTTCAAGCTGTTTGTGGCACAGCGGGAAGACCCCGTCGAGCACCTTGTGGAATTTGTCGAACTCGGACAGATCCTCGTCTTCTTTTTTGGAAACCGTCGGCACCTTCAGCAGCGCGCCGAAATCCTTCGCATACGCATCCAGCTGCGCCGGGTCGCACGGCTTGTCCGCGCGCGCGGCGGGCGCGGACGGCTTCATCACGAGGGTGCGCACGACCGCGATGAGCATCAGCAGCAACAGCAGCGCGAGGAGCCCGAGCAGAATATACAGGAAGATCAATTTACACACGTCCTTTCTTATACAGCAGGAAGGCATACGCCATCGCGATGACGGCGAACGCGACGACCATCAGGCTCACCGAGTTCGTCAGCGTCGGCACGAGCAGGAACACAAGGATCGCGAGGCCGACGGGAACGGTGGCGATCTGCGGGTACTTTTTAATGTAGTTGAAGCCCAGCGCGCCGAACAGCGCGGGGATGACCGTTTTAAAGGCCGGCAGCAGCGTCGGGCTTTCGAGCACCGGCGTCAGCGGCACGATGAGCACGACGCCGAGGATGATCGTCAGCGTCGTCACGATGGCGGACGTCGCGATGGCAAGGGTCGAGACGATCTCGTTTTCCTTGGTGCCGATGGCAGTCTTCGCCATGTCGCGCGCGTTCATCGCGCAGGGGATCTTAAGATTGGAGAGGTTCCCGGTGATGAACGCAAGGTAGGTGCCGCCCGTGCCGAGCAGCGGGGCGTAGGTGATGACCTCGACAAAGCAGCCAGGGATGTTCTGCAGCAGGATGCCGGCAAAGGCGGCCCAGTAGCCAGCGCTGAAGTTCGGCTTCTCGCCGAAGACGAGGCAGATCGCAAAGGGCACCGCCAGCAGAGCGATAAAGATGATGGACATCGAAACCCGGCCGATCTTGTGCATCGAGTCGTCGTAGCGCAGCGCTTCCGCGCTCATTTCATTTCTTTCCATTGTGCGGCCCCTCTTATTCCGTAAACGTCGACAGCGTCGGGAAGACGAACTGCCCGAGCACCGCCGCCGTCATGCCCAGCACCATCGAGAACGACAGCGCGTAGTTTTCCAGCCATTTGACCTGCTTTTTGGTGATGAGGTGATTGAAGAGCGCCATACACGCGACCGAAACGACCATCGCGAGCAGCGGCAGCACGTTGGGCGTGCGCACCGTATTGCCGAGCTTCACCGTGCGAAGATAAGAGAAAGCGTCGCCCGCATAGGCGCTGACCATGCCGACGAACATCGCGCTGAACAGCAGATTGAACAGCTTCGGGTCCTTGCCCGTCGTCTTTGTGATCTTGTGCTGATAGCTTTTAAAGAAGAAAATAATGAGGAGCATACCCCAGCAGATGCCGATCGTCATGCCGAAGACGATCGCCGCGAGATCGCCGCCGGTCATCGCCGCGGGCAGCTCGCCGAGCCCCATGCCCTTGGCAAGGTTGTTGGCCGTCGCGCCCTCATAATGCAGCGCCCCGACGACCGACAGCCGGATCCACGGCACCGGCAGACCGAGCGCGGGCGCCAGCGCCAGCACGCCGATGAGGATGCCGAAGGAGGGAATGAGGCTGAACGAAGCGCTCGAAATGATGACCTTTTTGAGCAGCGCCTTGTCCATGCCCTCGCGCAGGCCCTCCTTGTAGGATTTCATGAGAAACAGCACCGCTTGCGCCAGCACAAAGCCGACGATCACGATGGCGATGAGATACATGGGCCACGAGTTGGCCCGGGCAAGAAATTCCGCCATAAAAAACGACCCCTTTTTCGTGTAATGTAAAAAGTATACTGCACACGGACTCAAATGGCAATATGTTTGTGCGCCGCGCGCCGCAAAAAAGCCGGGGCCGGGATAGGCCGCCGCGCTTTTGCGGCCGGGAAAATAATTTGTCTTTTCCCGTCCGGCATTGTATAATTTTTATAATAAATTATTCTCAATTGAAGGAGGACGGTCATGCGCGTATATTACAACGGCAGGTTTATCTCCTGCGAGGATGAAAACCGTATTTTTTCCGTTCTTGTAGAGAACAGGGGGCGCATCGTTTACACCGGCGATGAAGTGCCTGCGCACTATAAAAAGGCGCCCGCGCAGGACATGCGGGGCGCGTGCGTCGTTCCCGCATTCTGCGATACGCATATGCACTTTGAATCCTACGCGCTGTTCAACTCCACGGTCGACGTGCGCGACGCGAAGGATTTCGGGGAGCTCGGCGCGCTGCTGCGGGACTATCTCGCGCGCCATCCGAAGGCGAAGTTCATCCCGGCGTACGGCTGCTCGGCGCACACTGTCGCCGAGGGACGGCTGCCCGGGCGGGACGACCTCGACAAGATGGTCGACGTGCCGCTGATGATCGTGAAGTATGACGGCCACGCCGCCGTCGCGAACAGCGCGCTCATCGATACCTTCCCGAAGAACGTGACAGAGGATCCCGGCTTCGACGCGAAAACCGGCTGGCTGTATCAGAACGCGTTTTACAACGGCGTCAATTTTATCACCGCGAAGGTCAATGTCGTCAGTCTGCTCAGCGGTATGTCAAAGGCGGCGCACGGACTCGCGAAAAAGGGGCTCGGGCTCATCCACACCGTGGAGGGCGTCGGCTACAAAAACGACATCGACGTGGACACCATCCGCTTCGTGCGGTACGGCTTCCCGTCCTGCTACCGCGTCTACTTTCAGACGATGGACGTCGGCAAGGTGCTCAAGCGCAGGATGAAAGGGATCGGCGGGTGCTTCTCGCTCGCGCTCGACGGCTGCTTCGGCTCGGAGGACGCGGCGCTGACGCAGCCGTACGACAACGACAAAAACAACACCGGCTTCCTCGCGTACACACAGCAGCAGGTCAACGATTTCTGCATAAAGGCGAACCGCACGGGTCTGCAGATCACGATGCACGCCATCGGCGACGCCGCGGTCGAGCAGGCGCTCGTCGCGTACGAGACGGCGCTCGCGGATTTCCCGCGCAGCGACCACCGGCACATCATCATCCACGCCGATCTTATCACGCCCGAGCAGCAAGCGCGCGCGGCGAAGCTCGGCTTGACCGTCGCGCTGCAGCCTGTCTTCCTGCGCTGGAAGCAGGAGCCGGACAGCTACCTGACGCACATACTCGGCGCGCGCGCAAACAAGATATTGCCCATGAGGAGCATGCTCGACAAGGGCATCCTGCTCACGGCGGGCTCCGACGCGCCCTGCACGCTGCCCGACCCGCTCGAGAGCCTGTGGAACTGCGTCGATCATCCCAATCCCGCCGAGCGCGTGGATATGCTCGACGCGCTGCGTATGCACACGGCGTGGGCGGCGAAGAGCTCGTTCGATGAAAACACCCGCGGCACGCTGCGCGAGGGCCTGCTCGCCGATTTCGTCGTGCTCAGCGGCGATATCCTCGAAGCAAAGCCCGGGGACGTCCGCTCCATCCGCGTGCTGGACACCTATTTGCACGGCAGACGCGTGGCGGATAAGGCGCCCGGCGCTCTGGGACTCGTATGCAGGTCGGTCGCCGGATTTTTCGGCGGCAGGCAGTACAATTAGGGAGCGCCGCGCTTCAGCGCGGCCGCAGACAAAAACACGGCCGCCGCTCCGCAAAACGCGGCGGCCGTTTCGCGCTTTCCGGGCGCGGGATACAATCTATCGACAACGAAGCAGGAGGCCGTATGCCGCAAAAGCAGACGATTTTGAGCGTGGGGATCGATCTCGGCACATCGACGACGAGCTTCGTCGTCAGCCGGCTGTCCATGGACAACACGGCGTCCTATTTTTCCGTGCCGCGCGTGGACATCACCGACAAGGAGATCGTCTACAAAAGCGCGGTGCATGAGACGCCGCTGATCGACAGCTGGCGCATCGACGGCGCGGGCGTCCGCCGCCTTCTGGAGGAGGAATACCGGCGCGCCGGGCTGCGCGCCGCGGACGTGGCGACGGGCGCCGTCATCATCACGGGCGAGACCGCCCGCAAGGAGAACGCCGCCGAGGTGCTCGCGCAGCTGTCCTCCCTTGCGGGCGAGTTCGTCGTGTCGACGGCGGGGCCGGACCTTGAGGCGATCATCGCCGGGAAGGGCAGCGGCGCGTGGCAGTATTCCATCGATCAGGCGACGACGGTGGCCAACCTCGATATCGGCGGCGGGACGACCAACATCGCCTTGTTCCGCAGCGGGGAAACGCTCGCGAAGGGCTGTGTGGACATCGGCGGGCGGCAGGTGCGCGTCGACCGAGAGGGGCGCGTCACCTACATGAGTGAAAGCGCAGCCAAGATCGCCCGCGCGCGCGCCGTCGACGTCAGCGTCGGCCAGTGCCCCGCGCCGGCCGCGCTCGCGCGGCTGTGCGGCGAGATGGCGTACTTGCTCGAGCAGCTCACGCGCGGGGAGCACACGGCGCTGCTCGATGAGGTGACGACGGCGGGCAGCTCGCGTTTCGCACCGCCGACGCTGCCGCGCGCCGTCTTTTTTTCCGGCGGCGTAGCGGACGGAATCTATGAGGCGCCTGCGGATATGTTCGCGTATGGGGACATCGGCCTTCTGCTCGGTGACGAGATCAAAAAGAGCGGTTTTTTCAGAGATTACAGGGTGCTGCGGGGCAGCGAGACGATCCGCGCGACGGTCGTCGGCGCGGGCAGCTATACGACGACGCTGTCGGGCAGCACCATCTTTTACAGCGAGGACGTTTTCCCGCTGAAGAACGTGCCGGTGCTGCGGCTGACGCCGCAGGAGCAGGAGCGTTGCTTCGAGGGGGAGAGCGGGCATCTGGAGGCAAAGCTGCGCTGGTTTTCCGGCGAGACGGACGACGGGCGCGTCGTGCTCGCCATCCGCGGCGTAAAAAGCCCCTCCTACCGGCAGCTGACGCTGCTTGCGCAGTCGATCGCGGGCGCGGCGGGCGCGCTGCCGCCTGGCGCGCCGCTGCTGCTGTCGGTCGAGAGCGATATGGCGAAGGCGCTCGGCGGCGCGGTTTTCCGCGACATAGGGGGAGCGCGTCCGGTGGTGTCCATCGACACCGTACAGCTCGACGACGGCGACTATATCGATCTCGGCCGCCCGCTCATGGATGGGCTTGTGATCCCTGTCGTCGTCAAGACGCTGATCTTCGGGTAGGAGGACAATATGAGCTATAAAGCGACGCTCTCGGGGGAGACCTTCGTCTTTGACAGCGTGAAGGAGGTCCTTGCGAAAGCGAATGAGGAAAAATCAGGCGACATTTTGGCGGGTCTTGCCGCCGCCTCCGACAAGGAAAGGGTGGCCGCGAAGATGGCGCTCGCGGACAGGACGCTCGCCGAGCTGCGCGAAAATCCGTCCGTCCCGTATGAGAAGGACGACGTGACGCGCTTGAACCAGGATACGCTCGACAAGCAGGCCTACGAGCGGATAAAGAGCAAAACGGTCGGGGAGTTTCGGGAATGGCTGCTCGATTACGATACGAGTGGCGACGACATCCGCGCGGTGTCGCAGGGGCTGACCGCGGAGATGGCCGCCGCGGCGGCAAAGCTGATGACCAACCTCGACCTCATCTACGGCGCGGCGAAGATCGAGGTCACGGCTCACTGCAACACGACCATCGGCAAGCGCGGCACGCTCGCGACGCGCCTGCAGCCGAACCACGCGACGGACAACGTCGACGGCATCACGGCGTCACTTTTCGAGGGCCTGTCCTACGGCTGCGGCGACGCGCTGCTGGGGCTGAATCCGGTGAACGACACGTCGGCGAGCCTCGGCGAGATTCTGCGCCGGCTCGACGAGATCAAAAACAAGCTTGAAATACCCACGCAGATCTGCGTGCTCGGCCATATCAACACCCAGATCGACGCCGTGCGCGCGGGCGCGCCGGCGGACATGATCTTTCAGTCCATCGCCGGCAGCGAGAAGGGAAACAGGGAATTCGGCTTCACGACGGCGACGGTGCTCGAGGCGCTCGATCTGCTGCGCGCGCAGGGCACGGGGCAGGGACCCAACCTGCTCTATTTTGAGACGGGGCAGGGCAGCGAGCTGTCCAGCGGATCGCATTTCGGCACCGACCAGGTGACGATGGAGGCGCGCTGCTACGCCTACGCGCGCAACTTCGCACCCTTCATGGTCAACACCGTCGTCGGCTTTATCGGGCCGGAATATCTCTATGACTCCAAGCAGGTCATCCGCGCGGGGCTCGAGGATCATTTTATGGGCAAGCTGTCGGGCATCCCGATGGGCTGCGACTGCTGCTACACGAACCATATGCAGGCGGATCAGAACGACGTTGAAAATCTTTCGATGCTGCTGGGCGCCGCGGGCGTGAATTATATCCTCGGCGTGCCGGCATCCGACGACGTCATGCTCAATTATCAGACCAACGCCTACCACGACGTCAGCGCCGTGCGCGAGGTGCTTGGCAAACGGCCCATCGCGGAATTCGAGCGCTGGCTCGAGCGGTACGGGATCATGGGTAACGGCCGGCTGACGGCGATCGCCGGCGACCCGACGCTTTTTTCGGTCGGGAGGTGAGAGGAATGAACGAGCAGCCCTCAATGGAAAAGCTGATCGAGCGGATCGTGCGCATGGCGGCGCAGGAGGCGGACGCCCGGCCTGCGGATGCGCGGACGGACGCCGGGAGCGCCGGGATCAAGCGCGCGCCCGCCGGCGGCATTCCCGCACGGATGCCGCAGACGGACAGCGGCGTCAACATCGCGGCGAAGGATCCGGACGAGCTCGCGCGCATGAAATCCAAGACAAACGCGCGCATCGGCGTAGGGAAGGCGGGCCCGCGGCTCAAAACGAGCACGCTGCTGCGGCTGCGCGCCGACCACGCGAGCGCCCGCGACGCCGTTCGCACAGACGTGGAACAGAACGTGCTGGACGCGCTGGGCCTCGACACGGTGCAGACGCTATGCCGAGACAAGAACGAATTTCTCACCCGCCCCGATCTCGGCAGACAGTTTTCGCCGCAGACGCTTGAGCGGATCAAGACGATCACCGACGCCGCGCCGGACGTGCTCATCTATGCGAGCGACGGCCTTTCCTCGACGGCGATCACCGCGAATCTGCCGGATATTCTGCCCGTTCTCACGGACAGCCTGCGGGCGAAGGGCATCCGCACAGGCAAGCCGTTTTTCGTGAAATATGGCCGCGTCGGCGCGATGGATCCCATCAGCGAGGCGACGGGCGCGCAGGTGACCTGCGTGCTCATCGGCGAGCGGCCGGGCCTCGCGACGGCGAAGAGCGTGAGCGCCTATATCGCCTATAAAGCGACGGTCGGCATGCCGGAGGCGCGGCGTACCGTCGTGTCGAATATCCACGACGCGGGCACCGCCGCCGTTGAGGCTGGCGCGTACATCGCGGATGTGATAGAATTGATGCTGAAGGAAAAAAAGAGCGGTACAGACCTCAGAAAATAAGGAGAAGCTAAGTTGACGGGAGACAGGATAGAGACCAAAGTACTGAGCGTGCACGCCATTCCGAACGCGGACAGGGCGCTGCTGCGCGCGCTGGGCGTCGAGGGGAAAGCCACGAGCCTCGGCATCCTCACGACCGACTGTGACGACGCCTCCTACGCCGCGCTCGACGAGGCGACCAAAAAGGCGAACGTCTTTGTCGCGTATGCGAGGAGCATGTACGCGGGCGCGGGCAACGCGACGACGCGGCTTGCCGGCGAATTCATCGGGATACTCGCCGCGGACGACCCGGAGGAGATCCGCAGCGGTCTTGAGGCGGCGCGGCTGTATCTGCGCAACGAAGCCGCCTTTGAAAGCGCTGACGACGACGCTTCCGTCGTGTATTTTTCCCACTGCATATCGAGCACGGGCAGCTATCTTTCCGCGCTCGCGGGGGTCCCGCAAGGGACGCCGATGGCCTATCTCATCGCGCCGCCGCTCGAGGCGACCGTTGGGCTGGACGCCGCGCTCAAGGCAGCGCACGTCGAAATGAAGGTGTTTTACGGGCCGCCGTCCGAGACGAACTTCGCGGGCGGACTGCTCGTCGGCGAGCAGCCGGACTGCCGCGCGGCGTGCGACGCGTTTGCGAAATGCGTGCGCGATATCGCGGCGCATCCCGTCGAGGGACTGGAGGAGAGCTATCGCGCGGCGCAGCCGAAAGCAGAGAAAAAAGCGGAGGATATGACGCTGCTGCACGGCGGCGTGCTGGTGCCCAAGACCGACCCGCGCATCGCGCTGCGCGGCAGCCTTGACAGTCTGGAGGCGAAGATCATCGAGACGGCGGTCATCGCGAAGAAAGCGCAGCTGCGCCAGCTCGCGAGCCATCTCAACGAGCTGCTGCTCTACACGCGGCAGATCCTGGCCGCCGAGGTGAACGAGACGCCGTTCCCGGCTATGACGCTGTTCGGCATGGACGAGGAGCGCATCCACTATGTTTCCCACCACACCAAGGAGGAGATCGGCGTGGGCTGGGTCATCCCGGACACGAATATGTGCGAGACGGGCGCGGCGCTCAACGCGCTGCGCACGCAGACGCGCGAATGCGAGCTCGTCGCCGTGCGCGCCTTTGCCGGCGGGCGCATCGATATCGTGCAGGCGCTCAACCGCCTGTCGAGCGCGGTCTATATCCTTGTCTGCCGCCTTGCAGCCGGATTTTACAAAGTTTGAGCTGCGTTGTCCTATACAAACGCGCGGCGGTATGCTATAATTCAACCCATTGATTTACAGAATGAAAGCGGAGAGACAATATGTCGGAAGATAAGCAGAGGATCATACAGGAATATGTGCCCGGAAAGCAGGTGACGATGGCGCATCTCATCGCCAACCCCGACCCGAGCCTTTACAAAAAGCTGGGCGTCATCTCGGACAACCGCGGCGCGCTGGGCATTCTGACCATCACGCCGAGCGAGGCAGCCATCATCGGCGCGGATATCGCGACCAAGACAGCGGACGTCGAGATCGTTTTCGTGGATCGCTTCAGCGGCTCGCTTGTCATCGTCGGCGACGTCGCGAGCGTGGAGGCGTCGCTGCGCAGCGTCAACGAAACGCTCGAGAAGGTCATCGGCTGCACGCCGTGCGCCATCACAAAGACCTGATGAAAAAGATCATGCTCATCGGCAAGGTCGGGGCGGGCAAGACGACGCTGTGCCAGCGCATCTACAACCTCGACATGACCTATAAAAAGACCCAGGCGGTCGAGATCGTCGGCGGCACCGCGATCGATACGCCCGGGGAATATCTCGAACACAAGTCCTACCTGAAAGCGCTGCTCGTATCGGGCGTCGACGCGGATCTCGTGCTGTTTTTGCACGATGTGAACGACGACCAGTTCTCCTTTTCCCCCCGCACGACGACGATGTTCAACCGCCCCGCGCTCGGCGTCGTCACAAAGATCGACGAGTGCCGCGACCCGCGCCGCCCGGAGCTTGTCGCGGACGCGCTGCGCTACGCGGGCGCGAGCCCGATCTTTTTCATCAGCAGCATCACGGGCGAGGGGGTCCGGGAGCTGCTCGATTATATCGAGGCCATGTGACGGCTTCGCGGCCGGAAAAATTGAAGCACAGTAAAAACAACGCCGCTCCGAGGCGCACATCCGTGCGTATCGGGGCGGCGCTTTCTGCTGTACTTGCGGCCCTTTTTCGGCTGCGGTTACTGCGGCAGCCGCGCGGCGATCTCGGCGGCAGCCTGCTCCGCGCTGATCTCGGTGACGTCCAGCTTTTCGTTTTCAAACGCGTCGTACAGCGGCAGCCGCGCGGCGGAGCGCCCGATCACATCCGCCGTCCGCCGGCTGGCCGCGACATCCCGCGCGAGCCTGTCGCGCAGCGCCGCCTCGCCGCACACGAGCGTGAACACGCGCACGGCGCAGCCGGCGGTATCGAGCCGCGCGCACAGGGCGTCGAGGATCGACGGCTCGTGCAGCACCCAGCAGAAAATAATATTCTCATAAGCCGAACAGCGCAGGAAGCTGTTCAGCAGATGGACGATATTGTCGAGCGCCATTTCTTTCGTCTCGTCCGTGACGACGAACGGGCGCGCGTCCCAGCACCAGTCGCCGTCCAGAAAAACGTTCGCCGGCAGCAGCGCTTGCAGCGCCCGGCAGGTCGCCGTCTTTCCGACGCCCATTGTGCCGTTGACAATGATCAGCTTTTTCATGCCCTCAGTATACCATAGCTGCAAAGACATGGGATTGGCAAAAACGCCAAACACTGATCACAAACTTCGTCACATTGACAATTTTTATTGCGGGATGCTTCGGGCGCTTGAAATTTCGGTGAGAATGCCGTATCATTCAAGTTGTCACACAAGTTAAACATTCTGCAAACAACTTTCAATCAAGGGGTGGAAATGCGGGAAAAATTCAGAGTGACTCTTTGCTGCCCGGCGCCGCGCGCGGGCTTCGGCCCCGGCGAGCTGCACGTACAAAGCGAGCTGCCGGAGATGGAGCGATATCTCGCGCAGGAGAATGCCGGCGACATTGTCGTATATCCCGAGGGTTTTTTGAGCACGGCGCACATCGATGCGGCGGCGGCGCTCGCGAAAAAGCACGGCAGGTGGATCGTCACGGGAACCGACGGGACGGGCGACGACCACGATCTGTGCATCGCGATCCTCAGCCCGGCGGACGGCCTCGTGTACAGCCACAAAAAGACGGCGCTGACTGTCGGCGACGTCAAGCGCGGGAGCACCCGCGGCGACAGCATCGAGGCGTTTGCGTCGCCGTTTTGCGTGCTCGGCCCCATTCTCTGCTACGAGGTGCATTTCCCTGAGATCGCCCGCATCCTTGCGCTCGGCGGCGCGCAGCTTTTTGTGAACACCGTCGGCACGGGTATGTGGCACGACCAGCAGCTGTATGAGTGGACGACCGTCGCGAAAGCGCGCGCCATCGAAAACCGCGCGTTCATCGTCGGCTGTACCCATTACTGCGATCCGGTCCCCATGATGTACGCGTACGGCCCGGATGGGCGGGAGCTCGCGCTCGTGACGCACGAGCGCGGCAGCGTCACCGTGGAGATCGATCCTTCGAAAATCACGGAGCATGACTGGCTTCGCGATCGCGCGCCGGCGCTTTACGGTAAACTCAGTGAACAGTGAGGCGAAAAACATGAACGGTTATCTGATCAGAAATTGCGACATCGCGGATTTTGACACGCTCAAAACAAAGCGCGCCGAGATACTCATCGAGGGCGAACGCATCAAAAAGATCGCGGAGAAGATAGAGCCGCGCGAATATGAGGGCGCGACGATCCTCGACGCGCACGGTATGCTCGCCATGCCCTCCTTCACCGACGCGCACACCCACATGAACCAGACCTTTTTCAAAGGACCGATGGACGATTACCCCATCACGCAGTGGCTCATCCGCCTGTTCCAGTTTGAGGACATCATGGACGACGAGACGGTCTATTACTCCTCGCTGCTCGGCTGCTTGTCGTCGCTGCGCTTCGGCACGACGACCATCAACGAGATGGGCGACTGGGTGCGCGTAGATCCGATTTTGCAGGCGTTTGAGGACAGCGGAATCCGCGCGACGTTCGGCGTGAGCACGACGGATGTGCCGGAAAACGACGCGACGCCGATCATCACAGTCGACGAGGCGCTGCGCCGCTCCGAGGTCGTCTACAAAAAGGCGCACGGCCGCAACGGCGGGCTTATCCGCGCGTCGGTCGCGCCGGCGGGACTGCCCGCGTGCTCCAAGGCGCTCGTGCAGGCGCTCAAGGCCTTTGCGAACGAGCGGGGACTCGTGTTCCATACCCATCTCGGCGAGGGGAAAAAGGAGACGGAGGACGTCATGCGCATGTACGGGCTGCGCGGCGAGGGCGAGGCGCTGTACGAATTCGGCATCCTCGACAAGAACACGCTGCTCGCGCACAGCATCTGGCTCAAGGACTTTGAGCTCGATATGATCAAGGAGTGCGGCGCGAATCCGGTGCACTGCCCCAACACGAACCTGAAGATCAGCGACGGCACGCCGCCCATCGCGGCCATGCTCAAGCGCGGCATCAACGTGGCCATGGGCTGCGACGGCGAGGCCTCCAGCTCCACGCGCGACATGATCCGCGAGGGGCGCGCGGGCGCCTATCTGCAGAAGGTCACGACGCTTGACCCGACGGTTATGGACGCGGGTACGACGCTCAAGATGATGACGCGCAACGGCGCGCGGGCGCTGGGCTATGACGACGTCGGCGAGATCAAGGAAGGAAACCGCGCCGATCTTGTTCTGATTAACACCGACGACGATCTTTCGCTCGTCAGCCCCGAATATCGGGTGGGCAACGTTCTGTACGCCGGCGACGGCCACGCTGTGGACACCGTGTTCTGCAACGGCCGCCTGATGGTTCGCAATAAAAAGCTTCAGAATTTTGACGAGGAAGCGATCCTCTCAAAATGCCGAGCTTCCGTCAGCAAGCTCAACGCGAGGATCGCCGAAATGGACAGAAGAAAGTAAACAGAGAATGGAGAGTAGAATGGAATTCAGGGCTAAAAAATTCCTCGGCGAAGACGGCAAGCTGTTCTTCACGGGGCTTGGCGACGGCGATATCGCGCCGTCCGTCCTCATGCCGGGCGACCTTGCGCGCAGCAAGATCATCGCCGGCTGCTTTAAGGAGGCGGAGTTTAAAGCGCAGCGCCGCACCTATTACACCTATACCGGCAAGACGCAGCAGGATGTGCCGATCTCCGTCGTGTCGTCGGGCATGGGCCCGCTCGCCGTCAGCACCGTCGCGGAGGAGCTCGCCAATATCGGCCTTAAAAACCTCATCCGCGTGGGCACGGGCGCGGCGCTGCTGACCGATTACGAGCCCGGCCGCATCATCATCGCCACGGGCTGCGTGCGCGGCGACGGCTGCTCGTACGAGTACGCGCCTGCCGAGTTCCCGGCGATCGCCGACCCGTTTGTCGTGGAAGCGCTCATCCGCGCGTGCAAGGAGATGGGAGAGGATCCCATCGTCGGGCTGTACCGCGCGCACGATTCCTATTACCGCGAGACGAACACCGCGATGGTTGACACCTATGAGCGCATGAAGCCGTGGGTGGACGCGGGCGTTAAGATGGTCGAGAACGAGAGCGCGCTGCTGTTCGTGCTCGCGCATCGCCTCGGGATCCGCGCGGGCTCCATCTGCGTGTCCCACACGAGCATGGTCGAAGACACGATCTATTATGAGGGCCCCGATTCCCGCAAGGCGTATCCGTGGGCGTTTGAGGACGATTTTATGGACAAGCGCATTCTCGTCGCAAGCAAGGTCGCCGTTCGCGCGGTCGAGATCCTCGACGAGATGGTCAAGAAGGGGGAAGTGAGATGAGCAAGATCAAAAACGGGTTCGACAGCGTCCCCCAATATGAAAAGGACAAGAAGGTCCATCATCTGGGCATCAACGCATCGCAGATCGCGCCGGGCGTGATCCTCACGTCCAACCTTGAGCGCACGGCAGTCATCGCCGATACGTTCGACAAGGCCGAGCAGGTCGGCTTCCATCGCGAATACATCACCTACACCGGCGAAAAGCACGGCGTCCCGATGAGCGTCATGTCCATCGGCAACGGCTGTATGCCCACGTCCATCGCGGTGGAGGAGCTGCGCCACATCGGCTGCCGCAGCATGATCAAGGTCGGCTCGTGCGGCGCGATCCAGCCGGACATCGAGCCGGGCACCATCATCGTACCGACGGGCGCGGCGCGCTGCGAGGGCGCGACGGTCGAGTATCTCAACTTGCAGTATCCCGCGATCACCGATCACGAGACGCTGTTCGCGATCATGGGCGCGGCGCAGAAGCTCAACAAACCGATCAGGACCGGCGTCATCCGCACCCACGACGCGCTGTTCCTCGAGTCGCCCTTCGCGCACGACGGCATGGCAGAGCGTATCAAGCCCTGGCAGGAGCTCGGCGTGCTCGCCGTGGACAACGAAGCGGCGGCGCTGCTCGCCATCGCGTCCATCCTGCAGTTGCGCGCGGGCTGCGTGTATGTCGTGACCGACAACTACGCGACGGGCAAGTCCATCGATTTCAAGACCCAGTACGCGCCGCTCATGCACGACGCCATCGAGATCGCGACGCTCGCGCTCGCTGAAATCATCAAGGCTCATGGCGAATGTAAATAGCGCCGTCCTGTCCGACAGGGCGCGCAGGATCCTGACGCAGGATACGCGCGCCAAGGGCACGCCCGTGTATGTCGATATCTACCGCAAGCTGCAGCAGCTCATCACGCAGGGCGAATTTAAAAGCGGCGATATGCTGCCAAGCGAAGGGGAGCTCGCAAAGCTGACGGGCGCGGGGCGCACGTCGCTGCGCAGCGCGCTGGTGCTGCTGTACGAGGACGGCTACGTCAAGACCTACCACGGCCGCGGCACCTTCGTCGTCTACGACCCGCTGCAAACGGATGTGTCCGGCGCGTTCCCGACGATGTATCAGCTGCCGCGCGAGCGGGTGCAGCGGGTGTTCGGCGAGGTGCAGGTCCAATATTCGCTGCACAAGCCCAACAGCTACGACGCCTTTCTCGACAGCGAGCTGCAGGCGGGGGGCGAGCGGGTCAACAGCCTGATGCGCGTGTACACCGCGCGGGGAATGCAGGCGGTGCTCAGCTATATCTATTATCCCGCCGCCATTCTCAATGCAGATGTCGGGGACGACGACGCGGCGGAGGTGTGGCTGACACAGTATTTCAACCAGCACGTGCACAGCGTCGGCTGCGCGTTTGCCTCCGCTCCCGCGGCGGGCGTGCGCGGCAACGAGACGCGCTTCAACATCGAGGGCGAGAACTTTCTGCTCGTCGCGTCGACCTGGCTGTCTGCGGCGGGCAAACCGCTCGCGTACTGCAAGGACTACTATAATTGCGACGCTATGCGGTTCAAAGCGACCTTCGAGATAAAGACAACATAAGAAAGGAATTATCTGAAACATGAAATATAAAGCTGTACGCTTGGAGAACCCGAAGGGCAAGATGTGGCATATCGGCCTCGACGAGAAAGATATCGGCAAGCACGTCATTCTGCCCGCCGACCCCGCGCGCTGCGAGATGGTCGCGAAGCATTTTGACAATGCCGAGCTGAAGGCGGTCTCCCGCGGCAACCCGACCTATACCGGCACCTATAAGGACATCCCCGTCTCCGTCATGTGCACCGGCATGGGCGGCACGGCGGTCGCCATCTGCACCGAGGAGCTCAAAATCATCGGCGCCAAGACGCTCATCCGCATGGGGACCTGCGGCAGTCTGCAGCCGGATATGCCCCCGAATTCCTTTGTCATCGCGACGGGCGCCGTGCGCGGCGACGGAACGACAAACGAATATATCCCGGCGGAATATCCGGCGGTCGCGGACGTGGACGTGGTCTATGCGCTGCGCGCGGCGGCCCGGGAATTCGGCGTTGAGCCGTACGTCGGCGTTATCCGCAGCCACGACGCGTTCTACCTCGAGAGCCCCGGCGCCCACGAGGGCTGGAAGGAACGCATCCAGCCGTGGACGGATGCTGGCGTGCTCGCGGTGGAAAACGAGAGCACTTCGCTGTTCGTCGTATCC
>JAYFQJ010000096.1:0-2687 GCA_034927165.1 Oscillospiraceae bacterium | reverse complement strand
ACGATGCCCGCGCCATAGCAGACGCCGAGCACCAGCGTTACGATGCGCACGATGGTGGAATCGATATTGAAGTATTCGGCGATGCCGCCGCAGACGCCGAACAGTTTTTTGTCCGTTTTGGACAGATACAGCTTTTTCACGGGATATCCCTCCTGCCGCCGCGCCCTCAGCGCGGCTTTGTATGAATGTACAATAGCAATTATTTCGGAAAATTGCAAGCGCTCGCCGCGATGAGCGCGAGCTTTTGTGCGCGGGGCAGCCGCTTGAGCGCCGCCTCCCGCCGAAGCGCGTCGGGTCGGCGGTCGAAGGCCTCGAGGTACACGAGCTCGACGGGGCGCCGCGCGCGGGTGTACTTCGCGCCGGCGCCTGCGTTGTGCGCGTCGATGCGGCGCGCGGGATCGGTGGTCCAGCCGGTGTACAAAGAGCCGTCCGCGCAGCGGACCATGTAAACGTATTCCACTGTCTTATGCTATGCCTTCCTGATTATTTTCAGCACGGGCGCGCCCCGGCAAGAAACGGCGCATCCGTTTTCTGCGATTATACCATAAAGTGCTCCGGCGTGCACAAAGGCCGTCCCGCACACATAAAATGGGGCGTGGAGGGGATCGAATGAACGAAACCTGTTTTGCCGTGATCGGCGGCGATTTGCGGAGCGCATATGTCGCCGATGCACTCATAGAGGAGCGCCGCGCGGTGGTCACGGCCGGACTGGAGCTGTCCGGCGTCGTCGACCCCGCCCATATCAACACGCTCGAGGAGGCGCTCTCGCGCGCGGACGTCGTCATATTACCGCTGCCGCTGCTGGACAAAACGGGCCGCCTGCAAAGCTGCTGCTCGAGCGAGAGGCTGGACGTCTTCGGTATCCTGTCGCGCGCACGCGGGGAGACGGAGCTGTTCGCCGGCATGGTCCCGCCCGCCGTGCGTGAGCACGCCGAGCGCTGCGGAAAGCGCCTCAGCGACTATTACCTGCGCGAGGAGCTGCAGATAAAAAACGCCGTGCCGACTGCGGAGGGCACGGTCGAGCTGCTGATGAACCGGCTGCCGGTGACCGTCAGCGGCAGCGCCTTCGCCGTGACCGGCTTCGGCCGCACGGGCAGCGCGCTCGCGCTGCTGCTGAGGGCGATGGGGGCGCAGGTGACGGTGTATGCGCGCAAGAGCGCTGCGCGCGCGCTCGCGGAGAGCCTCGGACTGCGCGCGCTGCCGCTCGCTCGGCTGCGCAGCGATCCGTATGCCTACGCGGCGCTTGTCAACACGATCCCCGCGCGCGTCATCAACCGCGATGTGCTCGAGCGTATGCCGGCGGGCGCGCTTGTCGTCGATCTCGCGTCCGCGCCGGGCGGGGTGGATTTCGCATATGCCGCCGCGCACGGCATCGCGGCGGAGGCCGCCGGCTCGCTGCCCGGCCGCGTCGCGCCGAAGACGGCGGGGCTGATCATCAAAAATACCGTTATGACGATGCTTGCCGAAAGGGGGACGGAGCTTTGAAGGGGATCACGGTCGGATTTGCCATGTGCGGTTCGTTCTGCACGTTTGAAAACACGCTGAAGCTGATGGAGGCGCTGCGCTGCGAGGGGGCGGAGGTCCTGCCCGTCATGTCCTTCAACGCCGCTTCGCTCGACACCCGCTTCGGCACGGCGGAGAGCTTTCGCGCCCGCGTCGAGACCATCTGCGGTCGGCCCGCCATTCGCACCATCGAGGACGCGGAGCCCATCGGCCCTCAAAAGATGTGCGATATCCTGCTCGTCGCGCCGTGCACGGGGAACACGCTCGCAAAGCTCGCGGCGGGCATCACCGACACGCCCGTGACGATGGCGGTCAAATCCCACCTGCGCGGCGGATGTCCCGTTGTGCTTGCCGTGTCGACGAACGACGCGCTGTCCGCCGCGGCGAAGAACATAGGCGAGCTGATGAACCGTCGCCACTACTATTTCGTGCCGCTTTTGCAGGACGACTGCGCGCGCAAGCCGACGTCGCTGACGGCGGATCTGCGTCTCGCGCCGGAGGCGCTGCGCGCCGCGCTGTCCGGCGTGCAGCTGCAGCCTGTGCTGGCGGTGTAATTCACAGATTATTCACCGGAATCCTCATTGTAACTTGGCGGCGGGAGAGCTATAATAAAACTGAATAAGCGGAAACGGAGCGGCAGTTGGAGCAGACGGATAAAACCTATGACGTCGTCGTGATCGGCGGCGGCCCCGCGGGTCTGATGGCGGCGGCCACGGCCGCGCGGCGCGGACTTTGCGTCGCCGTGCTCGAAAAGACGGACGCGCCCGGAAAAAAGCTCCTCGTGACGGGCAAGGGGCGCTGCAACGTGACGAACAACTGCGACGACGCGGAATTTTTGCGCAACGTGCGCAGCGGCGCGCGGTTTCTTTACAGCAGCCTCGCGGCGTTCGGTCCCGCGCAGACCATGCGCTTTTTTGAATCCGCGGGCGTCCCGCTCAAGACCGAGCGGGGCAATCGCGTTTTTCCCGTTTCGGACAAGGCGGCGGATATCCGAGACGCGCTTGTCCGCGAAGCAAAAAGCGCCGGATGCATATTTCTGTGCGGCCGCGCCGCCGGCGTGGAGACCGAGGCAAACGCAGTGCGCGGCGTCGCGCTAACGGACGGCATCGTGCTGCGCTGCCGCGCGGTCGTGCTCGCGACGGGCGGGCTGTCCTACCCGAGGACCGGCTCGACGGGCGACGGCT
>JAYFQJ010000134.1:0-19820 GCA_034927165.1 Oscillospiraceae bacterium | reverse complement strand
GGCGTGCGCGCGGGCACCATTCTGCTCGCGGGCAACAGCCTGTACAACGCCTACGGCAGTATGTGCACATCCAACGACGACGGTTACGCCGAGCGCGTCGACCTGATGACAAAGATCACACTGCGGGCCATCGAGATGCTCGACGCGCTTGACGATTTAAAATAAGAGGTTCATTTTGATTAAAAATTATTTCAGCACGCTCAACACGAACTCGCTTCTGCGCCGTCTGCTGCTGCTTGTGCCGACGATGGCGCTCATCAATTTCAGCATCGGCTGCTACTACACCTGCGGCCTCGGCACCGACCCCATCTCCGTGTTCATCGACGGACAGCACGTGCTGCTCGGCTGGTCCTACGGCCAGATCACATCCATGAACAACATCATTCTTTTCATCGTCATGCTGTGGCTGGGCCGCAAATACATGGGCCTCGGCACCGTGGCGACCGTCTTCCTGTCCGGTCCGCTGATCGACCTGTTCGAGGGGATGCTCCGCGCGGCATTTCCGCCGGAAAGCTCGGCGCTGTATGTTAAGATCATCCTGCTGTGCATCGGCGTACTCGGCTTCGGCATCGGTCTGGGCCTTTTCGTCACGGTGGGCCTCGGCATCGGACCGTTCGATTTTCTGCCGCTGTGGCTGCGCGACGTGACCAAAATCGAACTCAAGTGGACGCGCATGATGTTCGACGCGTTCTTCCTGATCACCGGCTGGCTGCTGGGCGGCATCGTCGGCATCGGCACCGCCGCGGGCGTGCTGCTGACGGGCCCCGTCATGAGCTTTACCATCCGTGTCGTCGGCGCGCCGCTCGGACGTTTTTTCGGCCCGCTGCACAGCGGAGAAAAGGATGCGTGAACGCCATTTGAGTTCTTTGTGCTAACCGTTTACTTCTTAAAGCGCTATTTGTGCAATATGCCGAACGCTCTCAAAAATAGTCCGTGATCAGCGCCCGCGGGGGATATTTCCGGTTGAAATGAGAGAAGAAGTATATTATAATTTAGTATGAAATGCGGAGAAAACGCAGTCAACCGCGCAGGCAAGCGAAAGCGCGGACCCGAAAAAATAAAGCTGTGCATCCCCGTATTTTATAAGGACGAAAGTCCGAAAATATTTAGGAGGCAAATATGAAAAAGTTTCTCGCACTGCTCCTCGTCGCAGCGCTCGCGCTGACATTCGTCGCGTGCGGCAGCAAGACCGAGGACGAAGGCACGACCACCACGGCCGAGACCTATGACATCGTTTTCTGCGCCGACCTCGGCACGATCAACGATGGCGGCTTCAACGAAGGCACCTGGGACGGCTGCAAAAATTATGCGGCTGACAACGGCCTGACGGCGAACTACCTGCAGCCGGCGGAGGATTCCGACGACGCGCGTATCACCATCTTCAAGCAGGCTGTCGAGCAGTGGAAGGCGTCGGTCGTCGTGACCTGCGGCTATCTGTGGGATACCGCGCTCTCGACCACCGCTGCGAATTATCCCGACGTGAAGATCATCTTCATTGACGGCGACTCCTCCCTCAACGGCGTTTCCAACGTCGCGCCGATCAACTTTGCCGAGCAGGAAGTCGGCTTCCTCGCGGGCTATGCCTGCGTTATGGACGGCTTCCGCAGCCTCGCGTTCTTCGGCGGCATGGCGGTCCCGGCCGTCATCCGTTTCGGCTACGGCTTCGTTTACGGCGCCGAGTATGCCGCGAAGGAACTGGGCCTTGCGAAGGGCGACGTCAAAATGAAGTACTGGTATTCCGGCGACTTCAACGAGACCCCCGAAAAGACCACCACGCTGTCCGGCTGGTATGAGACGGGCACCGAGGTCATCTTCTCCTGCGGCGGCACCATCGTCAACAGCGCCATCACGGCGGCTGAGGCCGGCGCGGACCGCTATCTCGTCGGCGTCGACACCGATGAGGCCGGCAAGTCCGATCGCATCATCACCTCTGCGATGAAGTCCCTGACCAACGCCACGTATTCCGGCATCACCGCCGCGTACGCGGGCGGCTCCGACTGGGATGCCATCGGCGGCAAGCTGACCACCTACGGCACGGCCAACAACGGCGTCCAGCTGCCGGACGACTTCTCGAGATTCAAGACCTTCACGAAGGCCGACTACGACGCGATCTTCGCGAAGCTGGCGGCGGATGAAGGCGGCATTGCGAGCAGCATCGCGACCGATGCCGACTTCGCGACGCCGGACCTCTTCACGCTCGACTATGTCGCGCTGGAGTTCCTCGGCTAATCCATCCCCTTCGAGTATTTACGGCAAGAAGGCGCGCAGCGCGCGCCTTCTTGCCGTATAGGGCACCTGCTCCAATCTATAACGAAGGTGGAACCTATGAACAATACGGAAAATATCATCGAATTCCGTCACATCACGAAGACGTTTCCCGGGATTATCGCCTGCAACGATATCACGCTTGGGATCCGCAAGGGTGAGATCCACGCGCTGCTCGGTGAAAACGGCGCCGGAAAATCCACCCTGATGAGCGTGCTGTTCGGAATGTATCAGCCTGAAGAGGGCGAGATCGTCCTGCGCGGAAAGCCGGTGAAGATCCGCAACCCGCGCGAAGCCACGAACCTTGGCATCGGCATGGTTCATCAGCATTTTCAGCTTGTTGAAGCCTTCACTGTCCTGCAGAACATCATCCTCGGCGAGGAGACGGTGAAGGGGCTGTTCTTAGATATGGCGACTTGTCGGAAAAAGGTCGTGGAGCTCAGCGAAAAGTACAACCTTTCCATCGATCCGGACGCGAGGATCTCCGACATCACCGTCGCCATGCAGCAGCGCGTCGAAATCCTGAAAATGCTTTACAGACAAGCGGAGATCCTCATTTTCGATGAGCCGACGGCCGTTTTGACGCCGCAGGAGATCGAAGAGCTCATGGGGATCATGCGCGGTCTCGCGGACGAAGGGCACACGCTGCTCTTCATCTCCCACAAGCTCGATGAAATCAAAAAGGTTTCCGACCGTGTTACGATCCTCCGGCGCGGAAAGCTTGTGGAAACGCTGGAGACGAAGGACGCGACCACGACGCAGATGGGCGAGCTGATGGTCGGCCGCGAGGTCAATTTCACCGTTGAGAAAAAACCCGCGGAGCCGGGCGACGAGGTCCTGCGCGTCGAGCACATGGTCGTGACCTCCCCCGAGACGAAGAAGAATATCGTCAACGACCTGAGCTTCAGCGTGCGCCGCGGCGAGATCGTGTGTCTCGCCGGCATCGACGGCAACGGCCAGTCGGAGATCATCTACGCGCTGACGGGCCTCATGCCCATGAACAGCGGCAAGGTCCTGTTCAGCGGAAAGGACGTCACGAACGCGTCGGTGCGTGAGCGCAATCTCGCGGTCATGTCGCACATCCCCGAGGACCGCCACAAATACGGTCTCGTGCTGGATTACGATCTCGCGAGCAACCTCGCGCTGAAGAACTACTTCAAAAAGGATTTCCAGAAAGCGGGCTTCCTGAATTTCTCCAAGATCAACAGCTATGCGGACGAGCTCATCGAGCGCTTTGATATCCGCTCCGGCCAGGGCGGAAGGACTATGGCGCGCAGTATGTCCGGCGGCAACCAGCAAAAGGCCATCGTCGCGCGGGAGATCGACCAGAATCCCGATCTGCTCGTCGCAGTACAGCCTACGCGCGGACTGGACGTCGGCGCCATCGAGTATATCCACAAGCAGCTCGTCGCGCAGCGCGACGCGGGCCGCGCGGTGCTGCTGATGTCCTTTGAGCTGGACGAGGTCATGGACGTTTCCGACCGCGTGCTCGTCGTGTATGAAGGCGAGATCATGGGCGACCTCGACCCGAAGAAGGTCTCGGTCGAGGAGGTCGGACTGTATATGGCCGGCGTAAAGAGGGAGGCGAAAAAGGCATGAGCGACAAAACAAAAGCAATCCGCAAGCGCAAAAAGACCTTTGAAGACTACACCAGTCTGATGTCTTCGCTGATCGCCATCGCGGGCGGTATGCTCGTCGCGCTCGTAGTGCTGATGCTCTCCAACCCGTCTACGGGCTGGGACGGCTTCAAGATGCTGCTGCTCGGCGGCACGCCGTACGGCGGCGTCAAGAGCCTCGGCGATATGCTCTACTTTGCGACGCCGATCATGTGCACCGGTATCGCGCTGTGTCTCGCGTTCAAAACGGGCGTGTTCAACATAGGCGGTCCGGGCCAGTATATCATCGGCGCGTATTTCGCCATCTGGACCGCGATCAAACTGGACGGCCAGTTTACCGGCGCGCTCGCGTGGATCATCCCCGTGCTGGTATCCATGATCGTGGGCGCCGTGTGGGCGCTGGTTCCCGGCATTCTGCGCGCGTATTTCAACGTGAACGCCGTCATCAGCACCATCATGTTCAACTACATCGCGATGTATTACTCGGTCTACTGGGTCCGCACGTATATCTACGACCAGACCCGCGGACAGAGTCTGCCGGTGCCGGCGGTCAGCCGCCTGCCGAAGGGCTTCCTCGCGGGGCTCAACAGCAGCGCGGACATGGGCTTCTTTGTCGCGGTGCTCGCGGCGATCCTCGTGTGGGTCATCCTCGACAAGACGGTGCTCGGCTTTGAGCTCAAGGCCTGCGGTATGAACGCGGACGCCTGCCACTACGCGGGCATCAAATCGAAGCGCAGCATCATGACGGCCATCCTGCTGTCCGGCGCCCTGTGCGGCCTCGGCGGCGGCCTGCATTATCTCGCTTCGTCGGGCATTTATATCAAGGTCGTCGAGCAGTCGGCGGCGGAGGGCTTCACGGGCATCGCCGTCGCGTGCCTTGCGAACAACAACCCGATCGGCGCGATCTTCTCCGCTTTGTATATGGCGTTTCTCACCGTCGGCGGTCAGTATATGCAGCTGTTCGGCTTCCAGAAGGAGATCGTCAGCGTCATCACCGGCGTCGTCATTTATTTCTCGGCGTTCGTGCTGCTGCTGCGTGAAAAGCTCAACGGCGCCGCCGCCAAGGTTCGCCTGAAACGGGCGGCCTCGAAGGAAGGAGGCGCTGAAGAATGAACCTGTTCTACTTTATCTGCCGCTATTTCATGTACTTCTTCATCCCGCTGCTGGTCGCGGCGACCGGCGGCCTGTTCTCGGAGCGCAGCGGCGTCATCAACATGGCGCTCGATTCCATCATGGTCTTTTCCGCCATGTGGGGCGTGTTCTTCCTGAAGGCGCTCGAGGGGAAATTCCCGCCGCAGCTGTCGCTGATCCTCGCGCTGCTGCTGTCCGCGGCGACCGGCGTGATCTTCGCGCTTCTGCTCGCGTACGCGGCCATCACGCTGCGCGCGAACCAGACCATCGCCGCCATGGCGCTGAACACCTTTGCACCGGCCTTCTGCGTATTCTACGCGCGGCTGGTCAACAGCGGCAACGAGCACATCGCGTTTGCGAGTCTCTACCGCATCGATAAGGTGCCCATCCTCGGCGATATCCCCGTGATCGGGCCGATGTTCTTCCAGAGCGCCTACATCACGACGTATATCGGCATCGCGCTGTTCATCGTCTCCGCCATCGTTATCAACAAGACGCGGTTTGGTCTGCGCCTTTGCGCGTGCGGCGAAAACCCGCAGGCGGCGGACTCGCTGGGCATCAACGTCTACAAGCAGCGCTATAAGGCGCTCATCCTCTCCGGCGCGCTGGCCGGTATGAGCGGTCTTATGTATATTGTGCCGATCTCGGCGGCGTACAGCTGCACGGTCGCCGGCTATGGCTATCTCGCCATGTCGGTGCTGATCTTCGGCCAGTGGCGCCCGAAGTCCCTCATCCTCGCGGCGGCGTTTTTCAGCCTTTGCAAGACGCTCGCGGCGGCGTACACCAGCATCCCGTTCCTCGCCGCGCTGCCGCTGCCGGACGCCTTCTACAAGAGCGTGCCCTATATTGTGACGCTCGTTGCGCTTGCGTTTACCTCTAAGCATTCGCATTCGCCCAAGGCAAACGGACAGCCGTACGACCAGGGCAAGAGATAACCGTTAATACTTTATAAATGCACAGCAAGGGGAATTTGCCGGGTGTTCACGTACACGAAACCCGACGGATTCTCCTTGCCATTTTTTTGAGGTGAAAAGGTATGCAGTATTTACAAAACCGGCCGCTCGCCGGAAGCGACGGACGGCTGAAGTTCACGGGGCTTCGCCCCGGACAGCTCGCGGACACCGTGCTGATGCCCGGCGACCCCCAGCGCAGCGAGATCATTTCCTCCTATTTTAAAAAGGCCGATTATATCGGGCAGCGCAGCACCTTCGCTGCCTACACCGGCGAGACGGCCGACGGCACGCCGCTGTCCGTCGTGTCCTCCGGCATGGGCTGTATGTGTGTGTCGGTCGCGCTCGAGGAGTTCGCGCACGTCGGGGTGAAGAACGTCATCCGTGTGGGCACCTGTGCGGCCATCCAGCCCGAGGTGCAGCCGGGCACACTGATGATCGCGAGCGGCTGTGTGCGCGGCGAGGGCGCGTCCTACGAATACGCGCCGGCGGAATACCCGGCGGTCGCGGACTACAAGCTCGTGTCCGCTCTCACGGCGGCCTGCCGCGAATGCGGTGAGACGCCGGACGTCGGCTTGTACCGCGCGCATGATTCCTTCTATATGGAATCGATGGCGGCGCACGAGGGGCTCAAGCAGCGCATGCAGATCTGGCAGGACACCAACGTGCGCGCGGTGGAGAACGAGAGCGGCACGCTGTTCACGATGGGCTATTTGCTGGGCATCCGCACCGCGAGCATCTGCGTGGCGCTCGGCTATATGCTCGCCGACCACGATATGTTCGACGCAAATATATATCCGGCATATAAGGATCCCGATTTTTTGAAAAAGCGCATCGAGGTCGCGAGCCGCGTTTCCATGCGCGCCGCCGAGATCCTTCGGCAGCGGGAACAGGAGGGAAGATAATATGGCATTCAAAAGTCAGAGAATGGTCCACGCGGACGGACGGATGCACCACCTCGGCACGCTCGAGGGCGACGTCGCGCCCGCGATGCTGCTGACGGCGGGCGTCGAGGAGGTGCGCGACATCGCGGCGCTGCTCGACAATGCCGGGCAAACGGGGCTTTACCGCGAGTATTTGACCTATAAGGGCGAGAAGGACGGCGCGCCCGTCGGCGTGATGTCCTCGGGCCACGGCTGTATGCCGATGGCCATCGCAGTGGAGGAGCTCAATCATCTCGGGGTGAAAACGCTCGTCAAGGTCGGCGCGGGCGCCGCTGTGATAAGCGGCATAAAACCGGGCACGATAATCATACCCACGGCGGCGGTGCGCGGCGAGGGCGCGACAAAGGAATACGTAGGGCTCGAGTATCCGGCGGTCGCCGATATGGCGCTGCTCGACGACGTTATAGACGCGGCGTACGACGCGGGAGAGCGGCCAGTGTGCGGCATCATCCGCAGCCACGATTCCTACTATGTTGAAAATCCCGTCTCGCAGGGCGCGGCGGAAAAGAACGCGCGCTGGGCGCAACTCGGCGTGCTGCTCACGGAGAACGAGGTCTCCTCGATGTTTGTCGTGGCGGCGATCCTGCGTCTGCGCGCGGCCGCGGTCTACGTCGTGGAGGAGAACCTCGCCGACGGGACGGCGCTGTCCGAAAGCGAGCTAAAGGAGCGCCTTGACGCGTGTTATAGGATCGCGCTGCGCGCGGCGATAAAATCGGCCCGCTAAATTGACTTATAACGCCGGAAAGGGTAAAATAGGACACAACCGCAAAGCGGCGATCGGTGTTTAAAGAATTGATAAAAGAGGAGAACTGTCTTGAACACAAAGCCTTTTGAAGCGTATGAGTCTGAGGTACGGTCCTATTGCCGGCGCTTTCCGGCGGTCTTCACCAAGGCCAAGGGCTCGAAATATTGGGACGAGGACGGCAAGGAGTATATCGACTTCTTCAACGGCGCGGGCGCGCTGAATTTCGGTCACAACAACGATTACATCAAACAGCAGCTCGTCGACTATCTGGCGTCGGACGGGGTCGTCCATTCGCTCGATATGTACACGGTGCCCAAGCGCTCGTTCATAGAGACGTTTGAAAAAGAGATATTGCAGCCGCGCGGACTGGACTACAAGATCATGTTCACCGGTCCGACGGGCACCAACGCCGTGGAAGCGGCGCTCAAGCTCGCCCGCAAGGTGAAGAAGCGCTCCAACGTGTTTGCACTCATGGGCGCGTTCCACGGCATGACGCTCGGCGCGCTGGCGCTGACGACCGACACCGATTCCCGCGGCGGCGCAGGCGTGCCGCTCACCAACGTGACGCACGTGCCCGCGCCCGGTATGTTCGGGGACCTCGACACGGTCGCGTATATGCAGACGCTCATCGACGACGACCATTCCGGAGTGGAAAAGCCGGCGGCGCTCGTCATCGAGACGATCCAGGCGGAGGGCGGCGTCAACGTCATGCCCGTCGAATGGCTCAAGGCGGTGCGCGCGTTCTGCGACCGCAACGACATTCTGCTCATTATCGACGATATTCAAGTCGGCGTCGGACGCAGCGGCTATTTCTTCTCCTTCGAGCGCGCTGGCATCGTGCCCGACATCGTGACCCTCTCCAAGTCCATCGGCGGCTACGGTATGCCTATGGCGCTGACGCTGTTCAAGCGCGAGCTCGACGTCTGGACGCCGGGAGAGCACAACGGGACCTTCCGCGGCAATCAGCTGTCTCTTGTTGCGGCGAAGGCGGGCATAGAATATTTTGTGCAGCATAGGATCGATGCCGAAGCGACCCGCAAGGGCGAACTCATCCGCACGTTTCTTGAAAAAGAGGTGCTGCCGCTCGACAGCCGTCTGCGCATCCGCGGCATCGGCATGATCTGGGGCGTCGATTTCTCCGGCATCGGCGACAAGATGTGCGGCAAGGTGCAGAAGAGCTGCTTTGACAAGCGGGTCGTCATCGAGAGCGCGGGGCGCAAAAACGCCGTGCTCAAGATCATGGCGGCGCTCACCATCGAGGACGACGTGCTGCTCGACGGGCTCGGACGTCTGCGCGACGCGATCCGCGAAAATCTGTAGACACACAGAAGCGATATACGCGGCGGCGGCCGACAGCCGCCGTCGCGCCTTTTTGCATTCCGATTAAAAAAGCAGGGGACGAAGATGGATTTAGCTTATATTCGCCGTGTGCTGGGCGGCGCGAGCTTCAAAAAAGCCGCCGCCGCGATCGACGCAATCCACAAGAAAACGGGGAAATCCAAAGCGGGTATCGCGCTCGATATGGCAAGCTGCCTTGCGCGCTACGGAGCGGGCTACAAGGATTACGAGATCTTTGAGTTTTACGCGATGGACGCGCAGCAGCGCGCGACGTATATGACGCGCCTTAAAAATCGAAACATGGTCGTCTCGCTCAACGATCAGAGCTATTCCTATATTTTCGATCAAAAGAACATTTTCGACGAATACTTTCGCGATTTTCTCGGCCGCGAGGTGCTTGACCTCGCAAAGACGGATTTCGCGGTGTTTGAGCGCTTTTTCGCTGAAAATGAGTTCTTTTTCGCAAAGCCCAATTCCGGCGAGAGCGGGAAGGGCATTGAAAAGCTGAAAACGACGGATTTTGCCGACGCGCAGGCGGCGTGGACGTATGTGAACGATCCGCTCAAGCACTTCGGCGTGCTCGAGCAGCCCATCGTGCAGCACGAGGCGGCGAGCCGGATCTATCCGTGCGCCGTCAACTGCTTTCGCATCGTGACGCTCGTCTGGAAGGGCGTGCCGTATATCATCTACGCCGTTTTTAAGATGGGCGACGGGGGACGCTTTATCGACAACCTCGACAACGGCGGCGTGTGCTGCCATTTCGATCTCGACAAGGGCGAGATCAGCGGCCCCGGCCACACCCAGCGGCTCGTGTGCTACGACGCACACCCATACACGCACATCCCCTTCGTCGGCTATAAGCTGCCGTATATGGACGAGATCAAGGCGCTCGTAAAAAAAGCGGCGCTCGTCGTGCCGCAGATCAAGTATGTCGGCTGGGACGTGTGCCTGACGCCGACGGGGCCCATCCTCATCGAGGGGAACGACTTCTCCGGATACGATTTTCCGCAGCTGCCCGACGCGGACAAGCCGCGCGTGGGCTATATCGGCCTTATCAAATCGGTGATCCCGGATTTTGATCTCCTGTAGGCAGCAGCCGCCCCGGCGTTATCGCCGGGGCGGCTGCTGCTCATTATGAACCGCGCGATATACCTGCGTTTTACTCATATTTTTACTGTTTTTTCCAGAAATCCCCCGGAAATCTGTTGATATTTCGTGCTTTTCTCAGTATAATCACGCTTAGATACTACAAGGCGTTATGAGGAATACGGCGCACTCTGAGTTTTTTCCCTGTCCCCAAATTATCGGAGGATTAGATATGAAAAAACGGTTTTTTGCGGTGATCCTTGCGGCGTTTGTTTTCGCCTGCCTGCTTCCCCGGACAGCGGCGGCAGCAGCGGCGACCAGCGTGTATGTGGGCGGCACACAGCTGAATGAAGGCGAAAGCACCACCGTTTACGGCGGAACGGCGAGCTTCAGCGGCGGCGTGCTGACCCTGAACGGGGCGACCGTGCCGAGCACGGCCAGCTACAGCGAGACCTCTTTCCATGCCGCTGTTTATGCCAGCGGGGATCTGACCATCGAGCTCGTCGGCAGCAACAGCGTCACCGCCCCCGACGTGACGAGCGGCTCCTCCTACGGCATTTATGTTGCGGGGACAGGCTGCTTACTGACGATACAGGGCAGCGGAAGCCTTTCGGCGACGGGCGGCGCGTCTACGGACAGCAGCGGCGGCAGCGCCGGCATCTGTTCCTGCGCCGTCACCATCAGCAGCGGCACGGTCGTCGCCACGGGCGGAGCGACGAAGGGAACCACCTCCGGGATCCTCAGCAAGTCAACCGGAGATATCACGATCAACGGCGGCACAGTTACGGCCACGGGCGGAACGGGGGACGGAGGGGATTCGACAACCGCCAAAAGCAACGGCATATATAACAGCAGCGTGGGCAGCATCCTCATCAACGGCGGCACGGTCGTCGCCGCGGGCGGGAGGTCCAATACCGGAAGCCGGGGCATGCAGATCGACAACGGCAGCATCAGTATTACAGGCGGTACCGTCACATCAACGGGCGGCGAGGTCACACCTAACCCATCTCAGAGTGATTTAAGCATACACAGCTACGGGATCTATGCCGGCGGCGGCACCGGGGGCATCCAGATCAGCGGCGGCACAGTCGTCGGCAGCGGCGGCACGGCGAACGCAAGCGGTACCACCTCCACCAGCTTCGGCATCTATGCGAGGAACAGCAGCATCAGCGTCAGCGGCGGCGTCGTCACCGCCGCGGGCGGACCGGCAGCGGTCAACAGCTACGGGATATATACCAAGGGTACGACAAGCAATGTCACCATCAGCGCGGGAACGGTCAAAGCCACCGCAGACACGGCGGACACGGACAGCCGCGGTATTTATTCCAGCGGGAGCATCACAGTCAGCGGCGGCGGGGTCGTGGCCGCGGGGGATACCTCCGGGGTGAACAAGCTGCCCGCCTTCGGCACCACCTGGTACCAGTGGAAGGCGAACACGTCAAAGGCAGATCCCGGCGGCAGCTACACGGACAGCGCGACCACGGCCTTCACGGCCTACGACACGTCCAGGTATCTCCGCGTCCTGCCGGCCGGCGGAGCGGACCCCGTTATCACCGATCCGACGGCAGACAAAACGGTCGGCGTGTACGTCGCCTATACGGCGGCCATGTCCGTCACGGCGCAGAACGCAGCGAGCTACCAGTGGTACAAAAACGGAGGCAGCGGCTTTGCCGCCATTTCCGGCGCGACGGGCGCAAGCTATACCACCCCGACGGCGGCGCTCTCGAACAACGGGGATCAGTACTATTGCATCGTGAGCGGTATAGCGGGGACGTTTCCTGTTACGAGCAAGGTATTCACGCTGAGCGTGACCGTGCCGCCCGACCCGTCGATCACCGATCCGACGGTTAACAAAACGTTCCCCGTGACTGCCGGCAGCGCCGCGACCCTGCGCGTCACAGCGCAGAACGCGGTGGGCTATCAATGGTATGCAGATGAGGGCAGCGGCTTCAGCGCTGTTTCCGGCGCGACGAGCGCAAGCTATACGACCGCGGCGACGACGCTGTCGGACGACGGATTTCAATATTATTGCGTCGTGAGCGGCGCGACGGGAACGTCGCCTGCCGCAAGCGGCATTTTCACGCTGAACGTGACCCCGCCGACAGCCGGCCGGACCAACCCCGACACCGGGGTCAAACGCGGCTGAAACGGAGTACGCAGTTTTTTTGTGAAAAGCAGCCGCCCCGGCGTCATCGCCGGGGCGGCTGCCTTTTAGGCTGTGCGGGTCGCAAAAGCGCCCTGCTTGCGGAGCAAAGAGGGTCAGCCGTACAGCAGCCCCACGAGCCGGTTGCATAAGCGCGCGGGCAATAGCTTCGCGAGCAGGACGAACAGATGATATTTCCCTCCCGCGACATACAGCGGGCGCGGATGCTTTCGCTGCGCGGCGCGCAGAATGACACGGGCGACCGCTTCGGGCGGCATACCGTTTTGCTCGTCCTTTTCCATCGCGCCGACGGCGCGCGCGGCGCGCTCGCCGTACAGCCCGCCGTCCGCGCCCTTTTGCCGCGCGGCAGTGAAGCCTGTGCGCACGTCGCCGGGCAGCACAGCGCACACGCGGATGCCCGCCGGGCGCAGCTCGTTCGCGAGCGCAAGCGTCAGCGCGTTGACCGCCGCCTTGGAGGCGGAGTAGAACGCCTGAAACGGGATGGGCAGCGGCGCGGCGACGGAGCTGAGGGTGACGATGTGCGCGTCGCCGCTTTCGCGAAGATACGGCAGCGCCTCCCGGACGCAGCGGAAGGCGCCGAAAAAGTTGACGTCGAACTGGCGCTGCGCCGCCTCGTCTGTCGTGCCCTCGACCGGGCCGGAGATCCCCATGCCGGCGTTGCACACGAGCACGTCGAGCCGCCCCTCCCGCTCGAAGACGGAACGAAAGGCCGCGCACAGCGACGGCGTCTGTGTGACGTCCGCTGTGATGTGCCGCGCAAGATCCGTGTCCCGCCCCGAGCGGCTCAGCTCGTACACAGTATAACCGGCGCCGGCGAACAGCGCCGCGGCGCTGCGGCCGATCCCGCTGCTGCCGCCTGTGATCACGACTACTTTTTTCATTCTCCGCCTCCGCACGCTTTTTTCTTATCTTACACGAAACGTCCCGAATTGCAAGCGCCGCGCGCATTTTCAGGGTGAAAAGCCACAAAAAATCTATTGACAATCGGGCAATATCGCCTATAATAGTTAGGAGACTAACAATAAATTCAAGGGGGGAATGCGCGGATGGAGAGCGCGGAGCGGGACGGGCGGCATATCGGCTTTGAGATACGGCGGCTGTCCAATCTCATCAAGCGCAACCTCGATCATTTCGCCTGTGAGGTCTATCCGGAGGGCGCGACGGGCGTGCAGACGTGGATGCTCGGATATATCGCGCGGGAGAGCGCGAAGGGCGACCTTTTTCAGCGCGACATCGAAAAACGTTTCAACATCCGACGGCCGAGCGCGACGGGGATGCTGCAGATGCTCGAGAAGAACGGGATGATCACGCGCGAGAGCGTCCCGCACGACGCCCGGCTCAAAAAGATCATGCTGACAGGCAAGGGCCGCGCTGTCGCAGAGGAGATGAGAAAAAAGATTGAGGCATTTGATGCGGCTTTGTGTGAGACAATAAAACCGGACGACCTCGCGGCCTTTTACCGCGTGATCGACCGCATACGCGACCAAATGGAAAAAATGGAGGAAATGGGAGAAGCTCATGATCAAAAAACTTGCCCCATGCGTGGGGAAATATAAAAAGGACGCGCTCTTAACGCCGCTGTTCGTCATTTTAGAAGTGGCGATGGAGGTGCTCATCCCGCTCGTGATGGTGCGGCTCATCGACGACGGCGTGGAGGTCGGCAATATGGACGCCGTGCTGCGGTACGGCGCGGTCCTCGTCGCCGCGGCGCTGTTGTCGCTCGGCTTCGGCGTGCTGTCGGGCTATTTCGCCTCGAGCGCGTCGGCGGGATTCGCAAAGAACCTGCGCCAGAAAATGTATTACAAGATCCAGGAATTTTCATTCCGCAACATCGACAGATTTTCGACCTCGAGCCTCGTTACGCGTCTGACGACCGACGTCAACAATGTGCAGCAGGCGTTCCAGATGATCACCCGCATCGCCGTGCGCTCGCCGGTCATGCTGATCTTCTCATTGCTGATGTCCTACCGGATCAATCCGCGGCTGTCGGTGATCTATCTCGCGGTCGTGCCGGTGCTCGCCATAGGGCTGTTTTTCATCATCCGGAAGTCCTTCCCGATCATGCAGCGGGTGTTTAAGACCTACGACAGACTCAACAATGTCGTGCAGGAGAATGTGCGCGGCATCCGCGTGGTCAAGTCCTTCGTGCGGGAGGAGTATGAGGAGGAAAAATTCAACGGAGTTTCCGGCGAGCTGTTCAAGAACTACTCCGCGGCGGAAAAGCTCATCGTGCTCAACAACCCGCTGATGCAGTTCTGCGCCTACAGCTGTATGCTGCTGCTTTCCTGGTTCGGCGCAAAATTTATCGTCAGCGCGACGATGACGACGGGCGAGCTGATGAGCCTGCTGTCCTACACGATGCGCATACTCATGGCGCTCATGATCCTGTCGATGGTTTTCGTCATGATCACCATCGCGCGCGAATCGGCCCTGCGCATCATCGAGGTGCTCGACGAGCAGCCGGAATTCACCGATCCGGCCGACCCCGTGAAAACGGTTGCGGACGGCGGTATTGAGTTCGACCACGTCAGCTTCAGCTATGCGAACAACGAAAATCTTGCGCTCAAGGATGTGAGCGTCAAAATAAAGCCGGGCGAGACGATCGGCATCCTCGGCGGCACCGGCAGCGCGAAGTCCACCTTTGTACAGCTGATCCCGCGCTTGTACGAGGCGACGAGCGGCAGCGTCCGCGTGGGCGGCAGGGACGTGCGCGACTACGATATGCAGACGCTGCGCGACGGCGTCGCGATGGTGCTGCAGAAGAACGAGCTGTTCTCCGGGACCATCAGCGAGAATCTGCGCTGGGGCGACGCAGACGCGACGGACGCGGAGATCGTCCATGCCTGTGAGCTGGCGCAGGCGGACGGCTTCATCCGCGAGTTTCCGGAAGGCTATGAGACCCGCATCGAGCAGGGCGGCTCCAATGTTTCGGGCGGCCAAAAGCAGCGGCTGTGCATCGCCCGCGCGCTGCTGAAAAAACCGAAGATACTGATTCTGGACGATTCGACGAGCGCTGTCGACACCGCGACGGACGCGCGCATCCGCAAGGCGTTCCGCGAGGAGATCCCCGGCACGACCAAGCTCATCATCGCGCAGCGCGTCGCGTCGGTGCTCGACGCCGACCGCATCCTCGTCCTCGACAACGGCCGGGTCAACGGGTTCGGCACGCACGAGGAGCTGCTCGCGTCCAACGATATTTACAGGGAAGTATATGAGTCCCAGACGAAGGGAGGCGAGCAGGATGGCGAATGAACAGACAAGAGAGATGCGGGGCGGCGGCCCCCGCGGCCGCGGACCGATGGTCGCGACGGAAAAACCGAAGAATCAGGGAAAGACGATCCGTCGGCTGCTCAGCTATCTCGGGCGCGACCACAAGGGCAAGCTGATCCTCGTCGCGTGCTGTATCCTCATTTCCGCCGTTGCGGGCGTCGCCGGGTCGCTGTTTTTGCAGATTTTGATCGACGACTATATCGCGCCGCTCACCCTCATGGAGCATCCGGTGTTCACGGGTCTGCTCAAGGCGATCACAGTCATGGGATGCATCTATGCGACGGGCGTCGTTTCCACCTTTATCTGCAACCGCGTCATGGTCGTCATATCGCAGCAGGTGCTCAAGGAGATCCGCGACGAGATGTTCGCGCATATGCAGACGCTGCCGGTCAAGTACTTCGACACCCACAGCTTCGGCGACGTCATGAGCCGCTACACCAACGACGCGGACACGCTGCGGCAGATGCTCTCCCAAAGCCTGCCGAATGTTTTCTCCTCCGCCATCACCATCGTCGCGGTATTCATCGCGATGCTTGTGAAAAGCTGGCATCTCACCGTCATCGTCATTCTCGGCGTGTTTTTGATGCTGAGTCTGACCAAGACGATCGCCGGCAAGAGCGGGCACTTCTTCAAGGAGCAGCAAAGGGCGTTGGGAAAAACAAACGGGTATATCGAAGAGATGATGAACGGACAGAAGGTCGTCAAGGTCTTCTGCCACGAGCAGGCGGCGCAGCGGCAGTTTGACGCGCTCAACGAGGAGCTGTGCAGCTCCGCGACGTCGGCGAACCGCTTTGCGAACACGCTGATGCCGATCATGATGAATATCGGTAACCTGCAGTACGTCATCCTCGCCATCGCCGGCGGCGCGCTCGCCATCGGCGGCATCGGCGGCATGACGCTCGGCACCATCGCGGCGTTCCTGCAGCTGAGCAAATCCTTCACGCAGCCCATCAGCCAGGTCTCGCAGCAGCTCAACTCTGTCGTCATGGCGCTCGCCGGCGCGGAGCGCATCTTCACGCTGATCGACGAGCCGTCCGAGGTGGACGACGGGTATGTGACGCTCGTCAACGCAAAATGCGGCGCGGACGGGGCCCTCGTTGAGACACCGGAGCACACGGGGCTGTGGGCGTGGAAGCACCCGCACGCCGCGGACGGCACCGTCACCTACCAGAGGCTTGAGGGCGACGTGCATTTTTATGACGTCGATTTCAGCTATGACGGCGAAAAGACGGTGCTCGAGAACATCACGATGTACGCGAAGCCGGGGCAGAAGGTGGCCTTTGTCGGCGCGACGGGCGCGGGCAAGACGACGATCACCAATCTGATCAATCGCTTTTACGACATCGCGGACGGCAAGATCCGTTATGACAACATCAACATCAACAAGATCAAAAAAGACGATCTGCGCCGCAGCCTCGGCATCGTGCTGCAGGACGTCAACCTGTTTACAGGCACGGTGCGCGACAACATCCGCTACGGCAAGCTGGACGCGACCGAGCAGGAGATCGTCGCCGCCGCGAAGCTCGCGAACGCGCACGACTTTATCATGATGCTGCCGCAGGGCTACGACACGGTGCTCACCGGCGACGGCAGCGGTCTGTCGCAGGGCCAGCGCCAGCTGCTGTCCATCGCCCGCGCGGCGGTGGAGGACGCGCCGGTCATGATCCTCGACGAGGCGACGAGCTCTATTGATACGCGCACGGAGGCGATCGTGCAGCGCGGCATGGACGCCCTCATGCAGGGGCGCACTGTCTTCGTCATCGCCCATCGCCTGTCCACCGTGCGCAACGCCGACGTCATCATGGTGCTGGACCACGGTCATATCATCGAGCGCGGCACGCACGAGGAGCTCATCGCGCAGCGGGGCAAGTATTACGAGCTGTATACCGGCGCGGTCGAACTGGAATAGCTGAATACAGAACGTTAAAATCAGACAAATCAGTACAAAAGAGGCGGGCATTTGCCCGCCTCTTTTCCGTGTTGTGTGTTGGAGTGTCCCGCGCGCCGCAGCTGCGGAGGATTTCGACGCCTGCTTGCGGTTAAGCGTAATGCGCGTCTCAGCGGCAGACTACTGCGCCGCAACGATCACCGCGCCGTCTTCAATGCGCTCGATGCTGCCGCGCACGACGGCGCCGCCGCGTAGCTTTGCGCCGTACACCCGCGCGGGCAGATATTCGTCGGTGTAGCCGTCGAAGCCCCCGCCGCCGCACGGCTGCTCCAGAATAACACGCACCGATTTCCCCGCGAAGGAGCGCAGGATGCGCTCGCGGACGTTGTCCGCCGCGGCGCTCATCAGGCGACTGCGGCGCTCCTTCTCGGCGCGGGGCAGCTGTCCATCCATGCGCGCGGCCGCCGTGCCCGGGCGCACGGAATAGGGGAAGACGTGCACCTTCAGAAAACCGATGTGTTCGACAAAGGCGACGCTCGCGTCAAAGTCCGCGTGCGTCTCTCCGGGGAAGCCGACGATGACGTCGGTCGTGAAGACTGCGCCGGGAAACAGCGCGCGCAGCTTTTCCACGACAGCCGAATATTCGGCGGCAGTGTAATGCCGGTTCATTGCGCGCAGCGTTTTATCGCAGCCGCTTTGCAGCGACAGATGAAACTGCGGACAGAGCTTCTTTTCACGGCTGAGGCGCTCAAGCATCGCGTCGGGCAGAAGATCCGGCTCGAGTGAGCCAAGACGCACCCTCTCAATGCCGTCGACCGCGCACGCCGTATGCGCGGCGTCCGCGAGATCGTGCGGCGTGCCCTTGCCGTAGGCGGGCAGGTTGATGCCGGACAGGACGACCTCTTTGTAGCCGTTGCCCGCAAATGCGCGCACCTGACGGGAGAGCTCGCCGAGCTCCATCGAACGCACGCGCCCGCGCGCATAGGGGATGATGCAGTAGGAGCAGTAGCGCTCGCAGCCGTCTTCGATTTTCAAAAAAGCGCGCGTGTGTCCTTCCAGCTGCGCTGCAAACAGCGGCTCGAAGACCGCGCTGTTCGCGTCCGCGATGGCGACGACGCGGCTGCGGGACGCGAGAAAACCGTCCAGCGCGTCGGCGAGCGACGCGCGGTCGGCCGTGCCCGTGACGATGTCCGCGTCGACTATGGCGGCGGCCTGCTTCGGGAACGCGCTCGCGTAACAACCCGTCAGCACCGTGACGACGCCGGGGCGCTCCCGGCGCACCCTGCGCAGATACTGCCGCACCTTGCGGTCGGCGTTCGCCGTGACGGTACAGGAATTGACGACGACGATATCGGCCGCGGACGCGCATTCAACGACGCGGTAGCCCCGCGCGGAGAGCTGTTCTGCCATCGCGGCGGATTCAAAGCTGTTGACCTTGCAGCCGAAAGTACAAAAAAAGACGTTCACAGATCCTTCGCCCTTCAAAAAATGTAGTTTCATTATACTATAAATCACCCGTCGCTGCATACCTTTTACAAACGGGAGGATTGACGGCTGTATGATCTATAAAAAACTGCTGGCGGCGGCGCTCCTTGCGGCGCTGGTCTGCCCGGCCTTTGCGGTGTATGCGGACGGCCTGTCCGCTTCTGCGCAGGAAGAACACATTCTCGGCGCGTCGTCTGTACAGACGACGCAGGCCATTGCGAACGCGGATCTCAGTATGGACGCGACCGCGGCGATCCTTGTGGACGCGGTGACGGGCACGGTGCTTTATGAGAAGAACGCGGATGCGCCGCGCGCGATCGCGTCCATCACAAAGGTGATGACGCTGCTGCTCGTGATGGAGGCGCTCGACGCGGGGAAGATCACCATCGAGGACGAGGTGACGGCGAGCGAGCACGCCTATTCGATGGGCGGCTCGCAGATCTGGCTCGAGCCGGGCGAGGTGATGACCGTCGACGAGCTGCTGCGCGCGGTGGCAGTTGCGAGCGCCAACGACGCGGCGGTCGCGCTCGCGGAGTACGTCGGCGGCAGCGAGGAGGCGTTTGTGGGCGACATGAACCGCAGGGCGGCGTCGCTCGGCATGACTAATACGACCTTCAAAAACTCCAACGGCCTTGACGAGGACGGCCATATGTCCTGCGCGCGCGACGTCTCTGTTATGTCGCGCGAGCTGCTCAAGCACGAGCTGATCCGAAACTATATCACGATCTGGACGGATGAGCTGCGCGGCGGCGAAACACAGCTCACAAACACAAATAAAATGCTGCGCAGCTACGACGGCATCACCGGCATCAAGACCGGCACGACCAACAAGGCGGGCGTGTGCATCAGCGCGGCCGCCGCGCGCGACGGCATGGAGCTCATCGCGGTCGTGCTCGGCTCAAGCGATTCTGCGGGCCGTTTCGCCGCGGCGCAAACGA
>JAYFQJ010000049.1:0-33057 GCA_034927165.1 Oscillospiraceae bacterium | reverse complement strand
TCAAGGTTATTGGGAAAGCGTAAAACGACGGTCTATCCGTTTATAGGAGGGTTTTAGAATGATCGAGATAGAAAAGCCCAAGATAGAAACCATCGACTTGCAAGACGACGGCTCTTACGGCAGGTTCATCGTGGAGCCTCTCGAGCGCGGCTTCGGTACGACGCTTGGCAACGGCCTGCGCCGCGTGCTGCTTTCCTCGCTTCCCGGCGTCGCCGCCCAATCCATCAAGATCGACGGCGTGCTGCACGAGTTTTCCACGATCGAGGGCGTCAAGGAAGACGTCACGGAGATCGTTCTCAACGTAAAAGGCATCACCGCGAAGCTTCACTGCGACGGCCCCAAAACCGTCTACATCGAAGCCGAGGGCGAAGGAGAGGTCACGGCGGGCTCCATCAAGCCCGACGCGGAGCTCGAGATCCTCGATCCCGCATGGCATATCGCCACGCTCAGCGAAGGCGCGAAGCTCGTCATGGAGATCACCTTCGACAAGGGCCGCGGCTATGTCAGCTCCGACCGCAACAAGCAGAACATCCAGGGCTCGATCGGCGTCATCCCGGTCGACAGCATTTATACGCCCGTGCTCAAGGCGAACTACACGGTGGAGAACACCCGCGTGGGCCAGATCACGGACTATGACAAGCTGACGCTCGAGGTCAAGACGGACAAAACGATCACGGCGAAGGAAGCGGTCTCGCTGGCCGCGAAGGTCCTGTGCGAGCACCTCAACTTGTTCATGAATCTTTCCGAGGACATTCTCGAGACAGAGATCCTTGTGGAAAATGATCAGAAGAGCAAGGAAAAGGTTCTCGAGATGACCATCGAAGAGCTCGATTTGTCCGTGCGCAGCTTCAATTGCCTGAAGCGTGCGGGCATCAACACGGTAGAGGATCTCATCAACCGCTCCGAGGAGGACATGATCAAGGTCAGAAACCTCGGAGTAAAATCGATGGAAGAGGTCATCAGCAAGCTCAAATCGCTCGATTTGGACTTCCACCTCAGCTCAAACGACGACAACAAATAATCCTTAAGAACGCTTAAAAGGAGAAAAAGCCATGGCCAGAAAACTCGGAAGAGCGACGGACCATCGCAAGGCGATGCTGCGCGCGATGGTCACCTACCTCATCGAGAACGGCAGGATCGAGACGACCGTCACGAGAGCGAAGGAAGTCCGTTCGATCGCCGAAAAGATGATCACGCTCGGAAAATCCGATTCACTGCACGCGAAAAGGCAGATTTATTCCTATATCACCAAGGAGACGGTCGCAAAGAAGCTCATCGACGAAGTCGGTCCGTCTTATATGGAGCGCCAGGGCGGTTACACCCGCATCGTAAAGATCGGGCCGCGCCGCGGCGACGCCGCCGAAATGGCGATTATCGAATTGGTCTGACGACAGCGACAGAAAAGGACAGCGGTTTGCCGCTGTCCTTTTTTTGCGCGGACAGCGTCCGGAAGGTGGGCTTTATGCGGCGGACATGGTATAATAAGGCGGAACGGGAGGGACGTGGATATGCGCATCGCTTCGCTGCGGGAAGAGCCCGCGCGCCGCGCCGTCATGGTCGATTATTTCCATGACCGCTTCGGCAACGACAAAAACAGGCCGCTGTATGCGGACTGCCTCGCGCACTGCACGGCCGCGGCGCCGCTGCCGGACTGGTTCCTGCTGCTGGACGGGGAGACGCCCGCGGGGGGCTGCGGCCTCATCACCAACGATTTTATCAGCCGGATGGATCTGTGGCCGTGGATCTGCGCGCTGTATGTCGAGCCCCGCTACCGCGGAAACGCCTGCGGCGCGCTGCTGCTGGAAACGGCGGCGGACGCGGCGAAGGCAGCGGGCTTTCGGGCGGTCTATGTGTGCACCGACCACACGGCGTATTACGAGCGGTACGGCTTTCACTGGATCGGCGAGGGATACCACCCGTCGGGCGCCAGCTCCCGCATCTACCAGAAGGATCTGGTCTGACGCGGGCGAGCGCGCCGATTTGTCAGAAAACATTTTTCAACGACCGAGAGATATAAAATGAAGCTGAAGGTAACAAAAAAACAAAACAGCGCGCAGGACTGCCTCGTGTGCGGCGTGCGCAACCCGTTCGGCCTGCGCGCGCAGTATTACGAGCTGGAGGACGGAACGCTCGCGGGCGTCGTGGAAGCGCGCGGGGAGCACCAGAGCTATCCGGGACGCGTGCACGGCGGCGTCATCACGGCGCTGCTCGACGAGACGATCGGCCGCGCGGTCAACATCGAGGAGCCGGACACCTGGGCGGTGACAGTGCAGATCGACGTCCGTTTCAAGAAGCCGGTGCCCTATGGGAAGCCGCTGCTGGTGCTCGGCCGGATCACAGAGAACAACCGCCGCCTATTCAGCGGCACGGGGGAGATCGTCCTGCCGGACGGCACGGTCGCCGCGTCCGCAACGGCACGCTACATGAAGCAGAAGATCACGGCCATCTCCGAGGCGTTCGGCGAGGAGGCGTGGCGGGCGTATCCCGCTGAAAACGATCCCGCGTACATCGAGGTGCCGGACGCCGCACGGAAAGGCGGGGAATAGGCGATGGAATTTTTACCGACGACAAAAGAGGAGATGCGCGCGCGCGGCTGGGAAGACTGCGACGTGGTGCTCGTCACGGGGGACGCGTATGTCGATCACCCGAGCTTCGGCGCGGCGATCATCTCCCGCGTGCTCGAGGCGGACGGCTTCCGCGTGTGCATCCTCGCGCAGCCCCAAAGCGACGCGGAGTTCAGACAGTTCGGCCGTCCGCGGCTCGGCTTTTTTATCACGGGCGGCAATATAGATTCCATGGTCGCGCACTACACCGCCGCAAAGCGCACGCGCAGCGACGACCTGTATTCGCCCGGCGGCAAGTCCGGCTTCCGGCCCGACCGCGCGGTGCAGGCCTACTGTAAAAGCGCGCGCAAGGCGTTTTTCGACACGCCGGTCATCATCGGCGGACTTGAGGCGTCGCTGCGCCGCCTCGCGCATTATGACTACTGGGACGACGCGGTGCGTCCGTCCATCCTGATCGACAGCGGAGCGGATCTGCTCGTCTACGGTATGGGGGAGACGGCGACGCTCGACGTCGCACGTCGGCTCGCGCGGGGGGACGCGGTCAGCGCGCTCACCGATATCCGCGGCACGGTGTACGCGGTGGCGGTGCGGGATTATGTGCCGGGCCCCTGCGCGGAGTGCCCGTCCTTCGCGCTTGTCAGCGAACCGTCGGACAGCGGAAAAAAGCAGTATGCCGTCGCGGCCCGCATCCAGTACGACGAGCACGACGCGGCGCGCGGCAAGACGGTCATCCAGCGCCACGGCGATCGTATCGTCGTCGCAAATCCGCCCGCGCCGCCGCTCGACGGCGCGGATCTTGACCGGGTCTACGAGCTGCCCTATATGCGCACATGGCACCCGAAATATGCGGCGATGGGCGGCGTGCCGGCCATCGAGGAGGTGCGCTTTTCCATCACCCACAACCGCGGCTGCTTCGGCGCGTGCAATTTTTGCGCGCTCGCGTACCACCAGGGGCGCTTCGTGACGGCGCGCACCGCCGATTCCGTCGTGCGGGAAGCGGCGCTGCTCGCGAAGCTGCCCGATTTCACGGGCTATATCCACGACGTCGGCGGCCCGACGGCGAACTTCCGGCATCCCGCGTGCGACAAGCAAAAGACGCAGGGCTTCTGCAAGGGCAAAAAGTGTCTCGCTCCGTCGCTGTGCCCGGCGATCCGCCCCGACCACACCGAATATCTTTCGCTACTGCGGCGGGTGGCCGCGGTGCCGGGGGTGAAAAAGGTTTTTGTGCGCTCCGGCGTGCGGTTCGATTATCTCATCGGCGACCCGGACGAGTCCTTCTTCAAGGAGCTCGTCGCGCAGCACGTCAGCGGACAGCTGAAAGTGGCGCCGGAGCACTGCTGCGACGCGGTGCTCGACAAAATGGGCAAGCCGCATTTCGCCGCCTATGAGCGATTCCAAAAACGCTTTTACGAGCTGACGAAGCAGGCGGGCAAGGAGCAGTATCTTGTCCCCTATATGATCTCGTCCCACCCCGGCAGCACGCTCGCGGACGCGGTGGAGCTGGCCGTTTATCTCAAGCGAGAGCATATGCGCCCCGAGCAGGTGCAGGATTTCTATCCGACGCCCGGCACCATCTCGACGGCGATGTTTTATACGGGGCTCGACCCCTACACGCTCGAAAGGGTATTTGTGCCGCGCAGCCCCGCCGACAAAAAAAAGCAGCGCGCGCTGCTGCAATATTATAAAAAAGAGAACGAGTCTGTTGTTCGCGCGGCGCTGCGCGAGGTCGGCCGCACCGACCTCATCGGCGCAGGCAAAGACTGCCTTGTATGCGCGCCGCCGGATGGATATAATAAGAGCGGGACTCAGTTCCGGAAAGGCAAGCAGGCACAGCCCAAAAACAAGCGAAAGGTGCGCAGACCATGAAAGACGGCTTTTTGAAGGTCGCTTCGGCAAGCCCCGACGTGCGCGTCGCCGACTGCGAATACAATACGGATAAAATCATAGAGTGCATTGAAAAAGCGGAGCGGCGGCGCATCCGGCTACTCGCGCTGCCGGAGCTCGCGATCACGGCGTACAGCTGCGGGGATCTGTTTTTGCAGCCGACGCTGCTCGAGGCGGCCAAGCGCGCGCTGCTGCGCGTCACGGACGCGACGAAGGGCAAAAACCTGATCGCCGTCGTCGGGCTGCCCGTCGCGGTGAACGGTCTGCTCTACAACGCGGCGGCCGTCGTCTGCGGCGGTGCGATTCTCGGCGTTGTTCCGAAATCCTTTATTCCGAACTACTCGGAGTTTTATGAGGGCCGCTATTTTTCCGAAGCGCCGCAGGAAAACACAGAGATTCCGGTCGGCGGTCATCTCGTCCCATTCGGCGCGAAGCAGATCTTCCGCTGCCGCGAGATGCCCGACTTCCAGCTCGCCGTGGAGATCTGCGAGGATCTGTTCACGGCGGCGTCGCCCTGTGTGTGGCACACGAAGGCCGGCGCGACGGTCGTCGTCAATCCGTCGGCGAGCGACGAGGTCGTGACAAAGGCGGACTTCCGCAGGAAGCTCGTCAGCATCCAGTCGACGAAGATGGGCTGCGCGTATGTCTATTGCAGTGCGGGCCCCGGCGAGTCGACCGAGGACGTCGTTTTTTCCGCGCACGATATGATCGCGGAGAACGGCGCCATCCTCGCCGAGAGCGCGCCGTTCGGCGAGGGCTGGTGCGAGACGGAGGTGGATGTGCAGCGGCTCATGAACGAGCGCCTGCGCACGACGAGCGTCCGCGACGGCGACCCGCCGAAGGGATATCTTTACACCGATTTTTCCCTGCGCGCGGAACAGACGGCGCTCACCCGCCGCGTAGACGCGCATCCGTTTGTGCCGTCGGATGACGCGGTGCGCGCCGTACGCTGCGAGGACATCTTCAATATCCAGTGCGCGGGGCTTGCAAAGCGCGTTGAGCATACCCGGTGCGCCGCGGCGGTCATCGGCGTGTCGGGCGGACTCGATTCCACCCTCGCGCTGCTCGTCGCCTGCCGCGCTTACAAAAAGCTCGGCCGCGCGCCGTCCGGGATCATCGCGGTGTCGATGCCCTGCTTCGGCACGACGCGCCGCACCAAGAGCAACGCGCACAAGCTGTGCGAGGCGCTCGGCGTCACCTTCCGCGAGACCGACATCGGCGAGGCGGTGCGGGTACACCTGCGCGACGTCGGACACGACGGCAGCACGCCGGACGTGACGTTCGAGAACGCGCAGGCGCGCGAGCGCACGCAGCTGCTGATGGATATTGCAAACCGGGAAAACGGGCTTGTGATCGGCACAGGCGATCTGTCCGAGCTCGCGCTCGGCTGGTGCACCTACAACGGCGATCATATGTCGATGTACGCGGTCAACTGCTCGGTGCCCAAGACGCTCGTGCGCTATCTCGTGCGCTATGTCGCGGACGGCGACGCCGCGCTGCACGACGTTCTCTATGATATCCTCGACACGCCCGTCAGTCCCGAGCTGATCCCCTCGGACGGCAAGGAGATGCCGCAGAGGACGGAGGACATCATCGGCCCGTACGAGCTGCACGACTTTTTCCTCTACTATTTCGTCCGCTGGAGCTTTTCGCCGGAAAAGATCCTGCGTCTTGCGGCGTACGCCTTCGACGGCGTGTACGACAAAGCGACGATCGAAAAGTGGCTGCGGCTGTTTTACAAGCGCTTTTTTGCACAGCAGTTCAAGCGCAGCTGCGTGCCGGGCGGCCCGAAGGTCGGCTCGGTCGCGCTGTCGCCGCGCGGCGACTGGCGTATGCCCGCCGACGCGGTCGGCGCGCTGTGGCTGTCCGCGCTCGAGTGAGTTCGGAAAAACGATAAGAAAAAGCGTCCGCCGACAGAGCGTGCCGGCGGACGCTTTTTTGCTGCCGCACGGGGAAGCGCCGTCTTCGCCCGGGGAAAAGCCGGGATCACGCTTTTTCTGTCCGCGGCTGGAAAATAGTGCTTGACAACGAGTTACTAATAGTATATAATCCTAATTAAGATAAGATACTAAAAAGGGGATGGTAAAATCGCTGCCGTGAGATCCACAGTTCAGAGAAGACTGGTATTGGAAACGGTGCGCCGCCTGCGGGACCATGCGACTGCCGACGAGGTCTATGACGCCATAAAAAAGGAGCATCCGAGCGTCAGCAGGGCGACGGTCTACAGAAATCTCAACCTGCTTGCGCAATCCGGAGAGATCAAGAGGGTCGAGGTACCCAACGGAGCGGATCGGTTCGATCACCGAACGCAGAATCACTACCACGCGGAATGCCTGCGGTGCGGAAAGCTCATCGATGTGGATATGGAATACATGGAATCGCTGGAGAACAGGATCGCTGACCCGAAGGGCTTCGAGTATTTGGGACACGATATCCTGTTCAAGGGCTTTTGCGAGGATTGCAGATCTGACAACGGGGGCTTGACGCGGGCACAAAAATTGCCGACACAAACCAACACAAATTTTTAAAGGAGAATTATCATGAGAAGTATCACACAGCTCAGCTTACAGTACGCGCACAGATTTTACGGGTTTAAGGGCGAGGCCCAATACTTACACGGACACACGGGCGTTTTGACCATCGAGGTCGAGGACAGCATCAACACGGGCGTCAATATGGTCTTCCCGTGCAACGAGATCCAGAAGACCGCCTGGGGCGTCCTCAAGAACTTCGATCACGCGCTGATCCTGCGGGAGGACGACCCGCTGCTGCCCGCAATCCTCAAGGTGTACGAGGATACCGGCCTGAAGGACGGCACGCCGCAGAACACCATGAAGGGCCCTGCGTTCAAGACCGAGCTTGCGACGGCGTATCCGGACTGCCGCCTCGTCGTGACCAAGGAGACCATGACGGTCGAGGGCATGATAAAGATGGTCTACGATCTGCTCAAGGACAAGCTGAACATCGCGAAGCTCACCTTCACGAGCGGCGTCAACGCGGCCTCCGCCGAGTTCGAGACGAAGAACAACATCGAGCGCTGCCCGCTTTGCGGCATCGCGCTCAAGGACGGCGTCTGCCCGAAGTGCGGCTACAGGAAATAGAGATTTTCTGCCAGCGCCAGCGCAGAGCAAAGCGAAGAAAGCCCGCCGGAAGGCGGGCTTTCTCTTTTGCGGTATATACGCTTATTTTCTCAGGAAATCATCCGACAAACAGGGCCGGCCGAATTCGGAAAATTCGGCCGGCCGTTTTGAGTACAAGACATTGCAGGGGGAGGGTCTGCGCGCGACGCCCTATTTCACCGTCACAAGCTCATAGCCGAAGCTGCCGACGCCGAGCTTCTCGCAATGCTGCAGACACTGCGCCCAGTCGGTCGTGGGCGCAAGATCCGCAAAGTGGTCGCCGTGCGTGTGCGCGCACGCCGCGAGCGCGCTGTTTGCTTCCACCGGCTGCGCGTTGCACGCGTCGACGCACGCGTGGTCGAGCGCGACGGGATCGAAGGACGCGAACATGCCTACGTCCGGAATGATGGGAACATCGTTGACGCTGTAGCAGTCACAGAACGGGGAAATATCGATTGCGAGCGCGACATGGAACTGCGGACGTCCCTTGACGACGGCGGCGGCATACTCCGCCATTTTTTTATTCAGAAATTCATTGGAATGGAACGGCGGCTGAATGGCGTTTTTAGGACAGGCCTCGATGCAGCGCGCGCAGCCGACGCATTTGTCGTGATCGATGACCGCCTTGCCGGTGGCGTAGCCGATCGCAGCGTGCGCGCACGCCTTCCCGCACAGCTTGCAGCCGACGCAAAGGCTGTCGTCCACCTGCGGCTTGCCCGAGCAGTGCATCTCCATCTTGCCCGCGCGCGAGCCGCCGCCCATGCCGAGGTTCTTGATCGCTCCGCCGATGCCCGCGGCCTCGTGGCCCTTAAAATGCGACAGCGAGATGACGACGTCCGCATCCATCAGCGCGGCGCCGATCTTCGCCTGCTGCACATATTCGCCGCCCTCTACCGGGACGAGCCGTTCGTCCTTGCCCAGCAGCCCGTCGGCGATGATGACCTCACAGCCGAGCGACAGCGTGTTGTAGCCGTTGCGGCTCGCGCACGCGAGATGGTCGAGCGCGTTGGTGCGGCTGCCGATATACAGCGTGTTGCAATCGGTCACGAAGGGCTTTCCGCCGCGCGCCTTGACGTGCTGCGCAAGCGCCGCCGCATAGTTGTGGCGCAGATACGCGAGGTTGCCGTCCTCGCCGAAATGCAGCTTGATCGCGACGTATTTGTCCTGCACATCGAGCGTATCTATGCCCGCGGCTTTGCACAAGCGCAGCATTTTGTCGGTGACGCTCTCGCGCATGGACGTCGCCATAGTGGTGAAATAGACCTTGGAAGGATTCATAAAATTCAGCTCCTGTCAAACAAATCGGCGGCTTTTTTCAGCGCGTCGGTGATTTCTATTCCCTGCGGGCAGACGCTCTCGCAGGCGCCGCACCCGAGGCAGTCGGACGCCTTTGTCGGCTTGCCGACAAACAGCTCGTAGGTGCGCTTTGCGGATTCAAGATGGCCGTAGACGGCGTAGTTGTTGACGAGTCCGATGATGCCGGGGATATCCATCTGCACAGGGCAGCCGCTTTTGCAGTAGGCGCAGCCGGTGCAGGGGATGGTGGGAATGGCGCGCAGTGCCTGCACGACCTCGCCGAGCACGGCGCGCTCCCTGTCGTCGAGCGCCCGGAAGCGGTCGAACACCGCCATGTTGTCGAGCAGCTGCGTTTGCGAGTTCATGCCGCTGAGGACCGCGTAGACTCCGTCGAGCGAGCCGGCAAAGCGCATCGCGAAGGAGGCGGAGGACGCGTCCGGGTCAAGAGAATCGAGCAGCGCGCGCACATTCGGCGCAAGCGCCGACAGCGCGCCGCCCTTGACCGGCTCCATGATCGCGACAGGCTTGTTGTGCCGGCGCGCGACGGCGTAGCATTCGCCGGCGCAGACCGCAGGGTCGTCCCAGTCGATGTAGTTGATCTGCAGCTGCACAAACTCAAACGCGGGGTATTTCGTCAGAAAAGCGTCCAGCTGTGCGGGCGTGCCGTGAAAAGAGAAGCCGATGCGCCGCGCCGTCCCGCGCCGCTTCATGTCGAAAATGTGTTCGACGGCGCCGAACTCCTCGCAGAGCGCTATGTTTTTTTCGTTGAGACAGTGCAGCAGGTAATAATCGAAATAGGAAACGCCCAGCCGCTCGCATTGCTCGCGCTCAAAGCGGGCGGGATCGTCCTTCGACGCGAGGCGGTAGCTCGGCAGCTTGTCCGCCACGAGGAAGCTGTCGCGCGCGTGGCGCTCGACGAGCACGCGCTTTAAGCAGCGCTCCGATTCGCCCTCAAAAAAGGTGTACGCCGTGTCAAAATAGGTCAAGCCGTCTTCAAGAAAGCGATCGACCATCCCGGCGATGTACGCGTCGTCCGGTACGCCGCCGACAAGCGGAAGACGCATAAAGCCGAAGCCGAGCTTTTTCGCCGGATAGGCAGCAGGGTTCATACTGTTCACCCGCCTTTCACAGAATAATAAAATTATCTCATTTTAGCGCCGTCAAGTCAATCGCAGCAAAGGATAGCGCGGACGGCGTCCGGCGGCAGAGCGCCGACGGGGATGGGCGGCTTCGGATCCGCCGGCAGCGGACAAAGCTGCTTCTCGTACCACCGCACGCTCTGCCAGGCGCCGCATTTATAGCCGGCGGAGCAAAAGTCCCCCGCCCGCGTGAAGCCGAGCCTTTCGTGCAGCCGCTCGCTGTCCGGGTTGGGGATCACGACGCAGGCATAGATATGACAGATCCCCTGCAGTGTCAGCAGAGAGGCCAGCGCTTTGTACAAGGCTGTGCCGCAGCCCTGCCCCTTCGCGCCGCAGTCCGCATACACCGACAGCTCCGCTCCCCACTGGTAGGCGATCCGCGTCTGAAAGCGGTGCGCGTACGCATAGGCGACGACCGCACCGTCCCGCTCGCAAACGAGATAGGGGTAAAACGCAAGTATCTCCCCGATGCGGCGCCGGAATTCCGCCGCGTCCGGCAGCGTGTATTCAAACGTGACGGGCGTGTCGATGGACTGCGCATAAATGCGCAGCAGCGCTTCGGCATCCTGCGCTTCGGCAAAGCGGATTTTCATGAAGGTCACCTCAAAGACACGAAAGAATCGGAGCATCGCCGCCGCCAGCCAGAGACAAAGCGCGGCGCGCCGTTTTGCTTATTGTAACACAAAGCGGGCGCCCGCGCGACCTGCTGTTTTGCACAAAACAGAGCGGGGAATGCAGCGAAATCCATCGATCCTGCCGTTTTTCGGGCGGGGGGTTGCATTTTCGACGCTAAGTATGTATTATATAGATATGCTTTAACACACAAAAGCACAAAAGCATAAAAGCACTAAAGTAAAAGGAAAAAGAAAAAATGTCCACACAAGCCATCATGATCCTCACCATCGCGCTCTACGTCGTGTTTATCTCGGCCGTCGCCGTCATGAGCAAGCGCAGCGCAAAAAGCATCACGGAACTGACCGTCGGCGGCCGCAACGCGGGCGCCTGGGTATCGGCGCTGTCCTACGGGACCGCTTATTTTTCTGCGGTCATGTTCATCGGATACGCAGGGGGAACCGGATGGAGATACGGGCTTTGGGGCGTCCTGCCGGGCATCGGCAACGCGGTCATCGGCTCGCTGCTCGCGTGGCTGGTGCTCGCGCGCAGGACCCGCGCGCTCACGCAGGCAAACGGCGTCAAGTCGATGCCTGACCTGTTCGCGACGCGCTTCCAAAGCGACGGGATGCGGTTGTTCGCGGGCGTGGTCATCACGGTATTTCTGATCCCGTACTCGGCGTCCGTTTATAAAGGGCTCACGAGCGTCTGCTCTGTGCTTCTCGATATCGATGAGACGGTCTGCATGGTCGTCATCGCCGTCGCCGCGGCGCTGCTCGTCTCGCTGGGCGGTTATGCCGCGACGCTCAAGGCGGATTTTGTGCAGGGGATCGTGATGCTACTGGGCGTGTCGACGCTCATCCTCGCGGTCGTCCGCTGCGGGCAAGTCGGCGGACTGCAGCGGGGCCTTGCCGCCATCAGCGCGGCGACGGCGCAGCTTCAGCTTGGCGCGAAGGAGCACATTGCGCTGTGGGCGACGGTGCTCATGACCTCCTTTGGCACCTGGGGACTGCCGCAGATGATCCACAAATACTACGCGATCCGCGACGATCATGAGATCAAGCGCGGCACCGTGATCTCCACCGTTTTTGCATTGGTCGTCGCGGGCGGCGGCTACTTCCTCGGCTCGCTCTCTCATCTGTTTTTCACGGAGCTTCCCGCCGGCGGAGCGGATTACCTCGTGCCGAATATGCTCAAAGCGGCCGGATTGCCCGGTGTTCTGCTGGGGCTTGTGCTCGTGCTGCTCATCGCCGCGTCCGTTTCCACGCTCTGCTCCATCACGATCACCGCGTCGTCCACCTTTACGATGGACCTGCTGGGCCGCGCTGTGCGCAAAAAGCAGGATGAGCAGAAGGCGGCGCGCACCATGCGGGTGGTGGCGCTCGCGTTCATCGCGGTCTCCTTTGCCGTCGCGACCTCCGACACGCCCATCCTCGACATGATGTCTTACTCGTGGGGGGTCATCTCCGGCAGCTTCCTCGCGCCGTACGCGCTGCTGCTGTACAAAAAGAGCTTCACGCGCCGCGGCGCATGGGCGGGCATGGTCGGCGGCTTTGTCACAGCGCTGCCTCCCGTCGTGTGCAAGCTGTTTTTCCCGGAGGCCTCGCTGCCCTTCTTCGGCAGGATCGCCGACATGGGCCCGCACTTTGCCTGCCTCGCGATGCTCGTGTCGTTCGCGCTGTGCATAGGCTTTGGCAGCGTGCTGCAAAAGCAGCAGATGGAGCATGAGTTTTACGCCGTTGCCGGTATGTGACCCGCGGATAAGCCATCAAAAGGGCGGCGAGAGCCTCCCTTTTTCCCGTCGCATGGACCATTTGTTCAGAACCGTCGGGCCCTGCGGAAAGATACGCAGCAAAGCGACGAATTTTCGCCCCCGCGGATACATTCCATTTACTTTTGCGGTTTAATGAGTTAAAATAACTATTTAATACGGAAATACCGGAGGATTGCATCATGACATCGAGAATCTGGAACAAAGAGATGGAGTGTATGCCGCGCGCACAGCTTGAAGCGCTGCAGCTTGAGAGGCTCAAGGCCCTCGTCGAGTATTGCGACCGGACGGTTCCGCTGTATCATGAGCGATTTACGAAGGCGGGCGTTTCCGCCGACAGGATAAAAACGCTCGCCGACATCAAGAATATCCCCTTTTTAAATAAAACGGACCTGCGCGATACCTACCCGTTCGGCCTGTTCTCCGTGCCGCTCAAGCAGATGGTGCGCATCCACGCGTCCTCCGGTACGACGGGCAACCCGACGGTCGTCGGCTACACGCGGGAGGATCTCGCAAACTGGAGCGAGCAGGTGGCGCGCCTTGTTTACGGCGTGGGCGCGACGGAGGATTCCATCGTGCAGATCTGCTTCGGCTACGGCATGTTCACGGGCGCGCTGGGGCTGCACTACGGCCTTGAGCGCATCGGCGCGACCGTCGTGCCGGCGTCGTCCGGCAACACCGAAAAGCAGCTGAAATTCATGCGCGATTTCGGCACCGACACCATCGTCGCGACGCCCTCCTACTGCATGTACCTCGCGGAGGCCGCGCACAAGCTGAGCGGCGAATTCCCGATGGACAGCTATAAGCTGAAGCTCGGTCTGCTCGGCAGCGAGGGCAGCACGCCCGAGATGCGCGCGGAGATCGAGAAGATGTGGGGCGGCGGCTTCTTTGCGACCGACAATTACGGCATGAGCGAGCTCAACGGGCCCGGTATGTCCGGCGAGTGTGTCGAGCGGGACGGCCTGCACATCTGTGAGGATCACTATCTGTGCGAGATCATCGACCCGAACACGGGCGAGGTGTTGCCGGAGGGCTCGGTCGGCGAGCTGGTCGTGACCAACCTCACGAAGCGCGGCATCCCGATGATCCGTTACCGCACGAAGGATCTCACCCGCATCACCTGCGAGCCCTGCAAGTGCGGCCGCACGACCGCGCGCATGGAAAAGATCCTCGGCCGCAGCGACGATATGTTCAAGGTGCGCGGCGTCAACGTCTTTCCGACGCAGGTGGAAAGCGCGATGCTCGGCATCGGCGAGATCAGCCCGAACTATCAGCTGGTGCTCACGCGCGAGAACTACGCCGATCACATGGAGGTCCGTGTGGAGCTCATCGACGGCGGTATGCTCACGCGCTACAGCGAGCTCGAGGCGCTGCAGCAGCGCATCCATCACAAAATCCAGACAGTGCTCGGCATCGACGTCAAGGTGTCGCTCGTCGAGCCCAACACGATCGAGCGCTTTACGGGTAAGGCGCACCGCATCGTAGATCTTAGGAGTGAAAGCACAAAATGAGTGATAAAGTACTGATGCTCGGCAACGAGGCGGTTGCAAGGGGCGTTTATGAGGCCGGCGTGCGCGTCGTGTCCTCCTACCCCGGCACGCCCAGCACCGAGATCACGGAATTTCTTTCGAAGCATGACGATATTTACAGCGAGTGGGCGCCCAACGAGAAGGTGGCCGCCGAGGTCGCCATCGGCGCGTCCTTCGCCGGCGCGCGCAGCTTCTGTGCGATGAAGCACGTCGGCTTCAACGTCGCGGCGGACCCGCTGTACACCGCGTCTTACATCGGCGTCGGCGGCGGCATGGTCGTCGCGGTCGCGGACGACCCGTCCATGCACTCTTCGCAGAACGAGCAGGATTCCCGCAACCACGCGAAGGGCGCGAAGCTGCCGATGCTCGAGCCGGGCGATTCGGCGGAATGCAAGGCGTACGCAAAGCTTGCGTTCGAGCTCTCCGAGCAATTCGACACGCCGGTGCTGCTCAAGCTCACGACGCGCGTCTCCCACGCGCGCGCGCTCGTTGAGAAGCAGGACCGCGCCGAGATACCGCTCAAAAAATACGAAAAGAACGTACAAAAAAATGTCATGATGCCGGCGATGGCAAAGCAGCGCCGCGTTTTTGTCGAGCAGCGCATGGAGAAGCTGACCGACTACGCGGAGAGCTCCGGCATCAACCGCATCGAGTGGGGCGACCGCGCCGTCGGCGTTATCGCCGCGGGCAGCTGTTACACCTATGCCCGCGAGGCGCTCGGTGACAAGGCGAGCTATCTGAAGCTCGGCATGGTCAACCCGCTGCCTGTGGAGCTCATCGAAGAATTTGCCGACGGTGTGGAGACGCTCTACGTCGTCGAGGAGATGGACGACGTCATCGAGACGCACTGCCGCAAGAACGGCATCGACGTCATAGGCAAGGAGGTCTTCCCAGTGATCGGGGAGTTCTCCGCCGAAACGGTGCGCGACGGCATTCTCGGCGAGACGCGGCCGCGCGCCGCGTTTTCCGAGCCGGTTCCCGGCCGGCCGCCGGTGCTGTGCGCCGGCTGCCCGCACCGCGGCGTCTATTACGCGCTCAAAGGTCTCGGGCTGTTCGTAAGCGGCGATATCGGCTGCTACACCCTCGGGGCGGCAGCGCCGCTGTCCGGCGTAGACACCTGCGTTTGCATGGGCGCGTCCGTCAGCGGACTGCACGGCTACAATGCGGCGCTCGGGAAGGAAGCGGCTAAAAAATCCGTCGCCGTCATCGGCGACAGCACCTTCTGTCACTCCGGCATCACGGGCCTTGTGGATATCGCCTATAACAAGGGTATTTCCACCGTCATTGTGCTGGACAACTCCATCACGGGCATGACGGGCCATCAGAACAACCCGCTCAACGGCAAGACCATCAAGGGCGACCCGACGACGGCCATCGACCTCGAGGCGCTCGCGCATGCCATCGGCATTGAGCGCGTGCGCGTCGTCGATCCCTACGATGTGGACGCGGTGCGCGCGGCTGTTCTCGAGGAGCTCGCGGCGGAAGCGCCGTCGCTCATCATTGCGCGCCGTCCCTGCGCGCTGCTCAAGGACGTCAGGCACAAAGCGCCGCTCGCGATCGATATCGACGCATGCAAGGGCTGCCGCGCCTGCTTGCAGGTCGGCTGCCCCGCGCTGTCCTTCACCGAGACGGACGGAAAGAAGCACGCCGTTATCGACGCGACGATGTGCGTCGGCTGCGGCATTTGCCAGCACGCGTGCAAATTCTCTGCAATCGGAGGACAGGCAAAATGAACGACACAAAAAACATTCTGATCGTCGGCGTCGGCGGGCAGGGAACGCTGCTCGCGTCCAAGCTGATGGGCAAGGTCTACGCCGAGCAGGGCTTTGACGTCAAGGTCAGCGAGGTGCACGGTATGTCGCAGCGCGGCGGCTCGGTCGTGACCTATGTCCGCTACGGGACAAAGGTCTGGTCGTCGCTCATCGACAAGGGCGAGGCCGACGTCATCCTGTCCTTTGAACAGCTGGAGGCCGCCCGTTGGCTCGAATATCTGAAGCCGGACGGCAAGATCATCACCAACACAAAGAAGATCGATCCCATGCCCGTGATCCTCGGCGCCGCGTCCTATCCGGACGGCGTCATAGAGAAGCTCCGGGCCCTCGTGCCGGACGTGACGGCGGTGGACGCCGACGCGCTCGCGGAAAAGGCCGGCTCGGTGCGCGCGACGAATCTCGTGCTGCTGGGCGTCTTTGCCAAAAGCTCCGGCATCGATAAAGCGGTGTGGCTGGACGCCATCCGCTCCACCGTCCCGCCAAAGACCGTCGAGACGAACGAAAAAGCGTTTGAGCTCGGCTGGCAGGCGTGAGCGGCGTATAAGAAAAAGAAAGAAGAAGGAAAGAATGGCTTATTATAAACAGGCCGTCGAGTGCGCCTCGCGCGATTATCTGCGCGCAGTGCAGTCGCAGCGGCTGATCACAATGGTCGAAAACGCATATAACAACGTTCCGCTTTACAAGAAAAAATTCGATGAGATGGGTCTGCTGCCCGGCGACATCCACAGTATCGACGACATCACTAAGCTTCCGTTCACTGTAAAGACAGACCTGCGCGACAACTATCCGTTCGGCATGTTCGCCGTCCCGCAAAGCGAGCTCGTGCGCATTCACGCGTCCTCCGGCACGACGGGCAAGCAGACGGTCGTCGGCTATACAAAGCAGGACATCGACGTCTGGGCGGAGTGCACCGCGCGCGCCATCGTCGCCGCCGGCGGCACCAAAAACGATATCATCCACATCTCCTACGGCTACGGCCTGTTCACGGGCGGCCTCGGCCTTCACTACGGCGCGGAAAAGCTCGGCGCGACGGCGTTGCCCGTCTCCTCGGGCAACACCAAGCGGCAGGTCATGCTGCTGCAGGATTTCGGCTCGGATTTCCTGTGCTGCACGCCGTCCTATGCGATGTTCATCGGGGAGACCATCCGCGATATGGGGCTGGATCCGAAATCACTCAAGCTGCGCGCGGGCATCTTCGGCGCGGAGCCGTGGACCGAGAATATGCGCCGGGAGATCGAGCGTCTGCTCGCAATCAAGGCGTACGACATCTACGGTCTGTCTGAGATCGCGGGGCCGGGCGTCGCGGGCGAATGCGAATGCCAGAACGGCATGCACGTCAACGAGGACTATTTCTACCCGGAGGTCGTCGACCCCGACACATTAAAGCCGCTGCCGGCGGGCGAATACGGCGAGCTGGTGTTCACCTGCATCGGCAAGCAGGCGCTGCCGCTCGTGCGCTATCGCACCCGCGATATCTGCGCGCTCATCACTGAGCCGTGTCCGTGCGGGCGCACGCTCATCCGTATGACAAAGCCGAAGGGCCGCAGCGACGATATGCTCATCATCCGCGGCATCAATGTATTCCCCTCGCAGGTGGAGCATGTGCTGCTCGAGCTGCACATGGACCCGAACTATCAGATCATCGTCGACCGTCAGAACAACCTCGACACGATGGAGGTCCGCGTGGAGATGGGTTCGGCGCTGTTCTCCGACACGGTCAAGAATCTTGAGGCGAGCGAAAAGCGCATCGAGGGCGCGCTGCAAAGCACCCTCAACGTCCACGCGAAGGTGCGTCTGATGGAGCCCGGCTCGCTGCCGCGCTCCGAGGGGAAGGCTGTGCGCGTCATCGACAACCGCAAGCTTTGATTCGGCAGCGTTCTATGATACAATATAATTGCAATCTAAAATCGGGAGGACAGGGAAATGACAGTAAAGCAGCTTTCTATTTTTGTAGAAAATAAATCCGGGCGTATGGCGGAGATCACCGAGCGCATCGCCGAAGCGGGCATCAATATCCGCGCTCTCTCGATTGCGGACACGACCAACTTCGGCATTCTGCGCCTGATCGTGGACAACCCTGACCGCGCAGAGGCAGCGCTTAAGGACAAAGGAATGACCGTGTCGCTGACCGACGTTATTGCCGTGCAGATCGTCGACGAGCCCGGCTCCTTTGCAAAGGCGGTTCGCCTGCTGGCGGAAAAAGGCATTGATATCGAGTATATGTACGCGTTTATCTGCCGGCAGCACGGCAAGGCCTGCGTCATCATCCGTGTCGAGGACAACGCCGCTGCGATGCGTGTGCTGGAAGCGGGCAACATCGGTATGCTCACCCAGGACGAAATATACTCCATGTAAATCATTGCGCAAATCATACAAAACGTCCATGCGGGCGTCCCGCGAGGGACGCCCGCATTTCCAATAGGGCAAGCGCTGCGCGTGCATATTGCTTGCGCAGCGCTTTTCCGGGCGCCCACGCAGCCGCAAACAAAAGGTTGGGGAAGAAGCGGCCCTTCGTCAAGAAAAAAGCAAAGCAGCAGGTCCGGCATTTGCCGTCAAGGGTGGCAAATGCGGCCCGGGTACTTAGGGCGTGTGTCTTCCTGGGCCGGGGGTATGGGGCACCCACCCGCAGGTGGGCGTGCAAGCGCGCAACCGCGCAGCGGCTTTTAGCGCGCTGTAGTGTCGGGGGAGCTAAGGGGCGCCTCGGCGAAGCCTCTTGCTCTCCTGACAAAGAAGCTCTCTCGCTTGAGCGTCCGCGCTGCGACAGGCAAAAGGGCGCAGAAGAGCGGCTTTTTTGTTAGTGGCAAAGGGGACGATGCCCCGTGTTGCCCTGCGGCATCTCAGCGACTCGCCGAATGTCGCGCGCCAGTGCCTCCTCATAAAAAGCTTTTGTAAATTTAAAGACACAGGAGAATATACTATGGTTTCCGAAAAAATGCTTGCGCTTGGAAGTAAGCGCTCGATCATCCGCGAAATCTTTGAGTACAGCAGCAAGCGCGCGGGGGAGATCGGTCGCGAGAATGTTTTCGATTTCAGCCTTGGCAATCCGAGCGTGCCGGCGCCGGCGCTGGTCAATGAAACGATCGCGGAGCTGCTGCGCGGCGACAGCGTTGCGCTGCACGGTTATACGTCCGCACCGGGCGATGCTTCGGTGCGCGAGACGATTGCGCAGTCGCTCAACCGCCGGTTCGGGACTGGATTTTCCGCGGCGAATCTGTATATGACGGTCGGCGCGGCGGCGTCGCTGTGCGCGGTGCTGCGGGGCCTGTTCGAGCCCGGCGACGAATACATTGCCATGGCGCCGTTTTTCACCGAGTATCGCGTTTTTGCGGAGGCTGCGGGAGCGAGGTTTGTTGTCGTGCCGGCGGATGTCCCGGGCTTTCAGATCGATCTTGCGGCACTCGAGGCGGCGATCACGCCGCACACGAAGGGCGTGCTCGTCAATTCCCCCAACAATCCCTCCGGCGCTGTATACAGCGAGCCGACGATCAAGAGGCTGTGTGCGCTGCTGACAAAAAAGTCCGAGGAATACGGCCGCCCGATATTCCTTATTTCCGCCGAGCCGTACCGCGAGATCGCCTACGGGGTAGAAGTGCCGTTTTTGACGAAGTATTACGACAACACAATTGTCTGCTATTCCTATAGCAAATCCTTGTCCCTGCCCGGCGAGCGCATCGGCTGGGTGCTCGTTCCGGACGCGGTGCGGGAGTCAAAGAAGGTCATGGCCGCGCTCGCGGGCGCGGCGAGGGCGCAGGGCTATGTCTGCGCGCCGAGCCTGTTCCAGCGCGTGGCTGCGCGCTGCTGCGATACACCGACCGACGTCGCGGCCTACAAGAAAAATCGCGATGCGCTGCTTGCCGGGCTCACCGCCTGCGGCTTCGAATGCGTGCCGCCAGACGGCGCGTTTTATCTGTTTGTCAAATCGCCCGAGCCGGACGCTTACGCGTTTTATGAGCGCGCGAAGCAGCTGGAGCTGCTCGTCGTGCCCAGCGATGATTTCGGCGTGACGGGGTATGTGCGCATCGCCTACTGCGTCTCGTATGAGACGATCGAACGCTCATTGCCGGCTTTTCGCAAGCTCGCACAGAGTTACGGACTTAAAGGAGAATAGACAATGGAGCACAAGGGAACCGTGCCGCTCGAGACGCCGCGCCTTTTGCTGCGCGCACTGACACCAAACGACGCGCCGCTCGTTTTTAAGAACTGGGCGAGCGACTCCGACGTCACGCATTATATGCGCTGGAATCCACACGCCGACCTCGCGGTCACGCAAAACTGGATCGCCGAAATACAAGGCAACCTCGCCGATCCGGCCTGCTACGAGTGGGGCATTGTTTTAAAAGAAACGGGAGAGCCGATCGGCTCTATCGGCGGCTTTCCAAACAAGGAGGAGCCGGAGCGCTGGGAAGTCGGCTACGCACTGTCCAAAAAGTACTGGCGGCAGGGGATCGTGACGGAGGCGCTGCTGCGCGTGATGGACTTTTTTAAAAATGATGTTGGCATTCACAGCTTCATCTGCAAGCATGCCAAGGAAAATCCGGCCTCCGGGGCCGTGATGCGAAAGGCCGGCTTTCACTACGTGAAGGACGGCAGCTACACCAGCTTTGACGGAAAAAGGAGCTATGAAGCGCGAGTGTATTATCTGGATGCCTGATCGCGCGCGGCAGGGAAACCCGCCGGGGGCGCGGGCGGCGTGTAATTTATTTGGCAAGCAAGTCATCGTATGACACGTTCAAAACTTTTGCAATAATCTGAAGCTCAATATCCGTTACAAAGCGTTTCCCGCCCTCAATGCGCTGGACAGCGTTTTTATCAACGTCAAGCCCCGCAACCTGCAGCAGGTCCGAAAACGCCTTTTGGGAGGGACTTTCCGGCAGGGCTTCCCTATATGCCCGTATCTTTTTACCGCAAATATTATTTGAGCCATCTGCCGCCTTGTTCTTATACACTTTACCCCGCCTTCCTGTGACATTTACTAATTGTCACAGGAAAAAGTATATGGTATACTTAGCGCAGAGTTGACACTTACTAAATGTCAATTAGTAGGAGGGGAAGCAGGATATGAGGAAAAAAATTGACGCGGGAAAAGCTATTCGCACGATTGCCATGAGGGAGGGCGTGGCCGTCGAGGAGGTGCGCAAGCAGATAAAGCTGGCCATGCTTGCAGGGCTGTGCAGTCAAGACCCCGTTATTCAAGCGCGGTGGAAAAAAGTTCCCTGCAAGGGCGACGCGCCGATGCCGGAGGAGCTGATAATCTACATCGCAACACACCTTGACGCCGAAATAGACCTATTATCATAAAAGACGCTGGGCGCGGTCTAATTGTAGCTTCCACACCCGGCGCTTTTGTTTTTTTCCGTGCGGTTGGCTCGTCACTTTCAAAAATATTTGAAAAATCCTTTAAAGCTGAGCGCAACGCAGGACGAGTTTGGCAGCAGATCAGATTCCGGTATTGCGCAAGGCCGGCTTTCAGTATGTGAAGGACGGCGGCTACACCAGCTTTGATGGAGAAAGAAGCTATGAAGCGCGGGTGTATTACCTGGACGTCTGATTGTGCATTTCCACAAATTCCGGGCAATAAAAACAAGGGGAAATGCATTAAATTTCGCGCTGGGCGGAATTATTATCCTAATGACGGTTTTACTCTTGGTCAAAACGCCAAAAGCGCACAAAGCTTTAACGCGTTAAATTAGCAATAACACCAATTTTCTCATATCGACGGAATAAAACGGTTGATTTTGTTGAAATTTCAGGGGCGTTTCTGTATAATTCTTAAATAAGCGTATTAAAAGGATACCTATATAAATATTTGATACGCGAAAAAACAGGAGGAAAAAAATGAAAAAGATTCTTGCAATCTGCCTCGTGCTGATGCTCAGTCTGACCTTCTTCGCCGGCTGCACGCCGAAGGCCGAGACCAGCGCGAGCAAAGACCTTGTGGTCAACATTGCCTCGGAGCCCCCGGAGATGAACTCCATCACGATGACCGACACCGTGTCGTTCAGCGTGCTTCGCCACATCATCGAGAACCTCACGATGCTCGATGCTAATGACGAAGTAGTTCCCGGCGTTGCCACCGACTGGACTGTCAGCGAAGACGGTCTCACCTACACCTTCAATCTTCGTCAGGGCATGAAATGGTCCAACGGCGAAGAGGTCACTGCGAATGACTTTGTCTTTGCATGGACCAAGCTGCTCGATCCGGCGACTGCCTCCGAGTACAGCTACATGGGTTATGTCTTTGCAAACGGCCAGGCCTTCAATGAGGGCAAAGCCACCATCGATCAGGTCGGCTTTAAAGCCACCGACGATTACACCCTTGAAGTTACCCTTGAGAGCCCGAAGGGCTATTTCCTGAGCCTGATGTCGTTCGGCGTTTTCGCGCCTGTCAACCAGAAGGCTTATGAAGAGATCGGCGAAGCGTACGGCACCGATGCGGACAAGATCGTCACCAACGGCGCTTATACCTTTACCTCTTGGGAACATGAGAGCAAGATCGTTCTCACGAAAAACCCGGATTTCTACAATGTCGAGAAGATCGGCCCTGACACCATCACGATGCTCATGATCACCGATGCTTCCGCTTCCTACAACTCCCTCGTCGCGGGCGAGTGCGACCTTGTCGGCCTCGGCACGGGCGAGATCGTCGAGCTTGCAAAGGCTGCGGGTTATGAGATCCACAGCTATGACGACGGTTCCTGCTTCTATTTCGAGTACAACTTCGCGGATGCGATGATGTCCAACGTCAATCTGCGCAAGGCTTTCAGCTATGCGATTGACCGCGAGACCATGTGCAAAGTTGTCTATGCGAACAACAACCAGCCTGCTTCCTCGCTGACCCCTCCGGGAATCCTCGGAGCCAACGGCTCGAAGTTCCAGGCGTCCCTCGGCGTTGTCGAGCCGTTTGAGTACAACCCCGAGAAGGCCAAAGAGTATTATGCCAAGGCCTGCGAAGAGCTCGGCACGACCGACATCACCATCGCGCTGATCTGCGACGAAGGCGACACGACCGCGAAGCTCGCCGCGTTCCTGCAAGAGCAGCTCAAGTCCATCCTCGGCGCTGAGCTGACCATCGAGCCGATGCCCTTCAAGAGCCGTCTCGAGCGCATGACCAACAAGGACTTCTCCGTCGTTCTCGCCGGATGGGGCCCCGACTACAACGATCCGATGACCTTCCTTGACCTGTGGGTCACCGGCGGCGGCAACAACCACACCAGCTGCTCCATCGCGGAGTATGACGCGCTGTATGCCGAAGCCCAGAAGTGCACCGATGTCGATCGTTACTTCGAGATCATGACGAGACTCGAGCAGATCATCGGCGAAGAGTGCATCATCGCCCCGCTTTACTGGAGAATCCGTGACTATGCCTACAGCGATAAGATCGCGGGCGGCGTCATCCGTACGGCTTTCCAGGACATGAACTACAAATACGTTGAGTTCAACTAAGTAAACGGCTTAATACCGCTTGTTCTGACAGTGCGGGCTGTTCACACAGCCCGCACTGTTTAGAATCTGTATGACCTTTTTTAACTTGAAAAAAACAGTTTAAAAATCTGCGGCGTCGGATATATAATCAGGACCGCGCAGATACTTTAATATAAATGTGGAATAATAAATGAAAAGGAAAGACGGCAAATGGGAAAATATATTCTCAAGAGAATACTGTATGCCGCGCTGACGCTTCTGTTGCTTGTGGCGATCACGTTCTTTATGATGCGTCTTCTTCCCGGCGATCCGTTCGTCGGTGAAAAGGCCATTACCGAGACGACGCGCGCTGCGCTGTACGCGAAATACGGTCTGGACAAACCTGTCTGGCAGCAATTTTTCATCTATCTTGGCAACATACTGAAGGGCGACTTCGGTATGTCCATGTATTACAATAACCGCCCTGTGACCGACATTATTTCCCAGGCGTTTCCGTATTCGATGGATCTCGGTCTGCGCGCCGTGACCTTTGCCGCCTGCTTCGGCATTCTGCTGGGCATTGTGGCCGCGGTCAAGCGCGGCACGCCCTGGGACACGACCTCTATGGTCATTGCGATCATAGGCGTATCCGTTCCGGCGTTTATTATGGGCGCACTGCTGCAATATTTCCTCGGCTTGAAGCTCTATCTCGCGACCGGGATTAAGTTTTTCCCGATTACGGGGTATGACGGGTTTTCCAGCACGGTGCTGCCGGCGTTTGCGCTGTCGCTGGGCTCGCTCGCAACGATCTCCCGCTTGATGCGCACAAGTATGCTGGATGTGCTGGGACAGGACTATATCATGACCGCGAAGGCCAAGGGGCTTAACAGCCGCAAAATCGTTTGGCGGCACGGCGTGCGCAACGCCATTTTGCCGGTCGTCACGGTGCTCGGCCCGATCATTGCCGCTGTACTGACGGGAAGCTTTGTTATTGAAAATATCTTTTCCATTCCCGGCATGGGGAAATTCTTTGTCACGAGCATTCAGGCGCGCGATTATACGATGATCGCGGGCACGACGGTGTTTTACGGGGCGTTTCTCATACTGATGAATCTCATCGTCGATGTGCTGTACGGCATTATCGATCCGCGCATCAAGCTTTCTCTGGGAGGTGGCGACAATGACTGAAGATAAAAAGCCGCTCGGCTCCCGGAAGTTCGTATGGGTCGGCCCGAACTGGAAGGAGAGCGAGGAAATAGCGCGCCCGAGCATCAGCTACTGGCAGGATGCCATGAACCGCCTGCGTAAAAATAAGGCGGCAATGGTATGCTTGGTGCTGATCGTCGCGGTTACGCTGTTTTCGCTGATCATCCCCCTGATCTCACCTTTCACCATGAATGAGCAGCACCTCATGCATGTCAACCAAAAGATGTTCACGGTCTGTCCGGATACGGGACATATGCACTGGTTCGGCACTGACAGCCTCGGGCGCGACTTGCTGGTCCGTCTGTGCAAAGGTATCCAGGTGTCCATGTACGTTGCGGTGACCGCCGTCTTTGTCAACGTGATCATCGGCCTGCTATACGGCGGAATATCCGGTTATGTCGGCGGCGCTGTGGATAATGTGATGATGCGCGCCGTTGAGGTCATCAACGGCATACCGTATTTGATGATCGTTATTCTGCTGATGATGATCCTGGAGCCGGGAGCGACGACGATCATTATCGCTTATGCGCTTGTCGGCTGGACGGGGATGGCGCGGCTCGTGCGCGGTCAGATACTCTCCTTGAAAGGGCAGGAATATGTGCTCGCGTCCAAGGCGCTCGGCGCGTCCGGTATGCGCATGATCATGCACCATCTGCTGCCCAACTCCCTGAGCGTTATTATTGTCAATATCACGCTCGCCATTCCGAGCGCGATATTTACCGAGGCTTTTCTCTCCTTTATCGGTCTTGGCATCCCGATCCCGCTGTGTTCGCTGGGTATGTTGGCAAGTGACGGTGCGCGCGTGTTCCAGCTCTATCCGTGGCAGCTGCTTGTGCCGGCCATGGCGATCAGCGTTATCATGCTCTCGTTCAACCTGTTGGGCGACGGCCTGCGCGATGCATTTGACCCGAAGCTTAGGAGGTAGCGGCTGTGGAAAAGAACAGAATTCTTGATATAACGGATCTTCGGGTGTCCTTTGACACCTATGCGGGCGAGGTGCAGGCGGTGCGCGGCATTTCACTGTATGTCGACGAGGGCGAGGCGCTCGCCATTGTCGGCGAGTCCGGCTGCGGAAAATCCGTGACGGCGAAAAGCATCATGCGCTTGAACCCGGAGCCGCCCGCGCGCATTGCGGGCGGCAGCATCAGCTTGTGTGGCAACGAGATCGTGGAAGCGGACGACAAAAAAATGCAAACGATCCGTGGCAAGGACGTCAGCATGGTATTCCAGGACCCGATGACCTGTCTCAACCCCACAATGCAAATCGGCAAGCAGCTCATTGAGGCCATTCAGCTTCACCAAAGGCTTACCAAAGAAGAGGCGAATGCAAAAGCGATCGAGTTGCTGCAGCTTGTCAATATTCCGAACGCGGCGCAGCGCGCAAAGCAGTATCCGCATGAGTTTTCGGGCGGTATGCGCCAGCGTGTTATGATCGCCATGGCGCTGTCCTGCAACCCAAAGCTGCTCATTGCAGACGAGCCGACAACGGCGCTCGACGTGACGATCCAAGCGCAGATCATCGAGCTGCTCGAGGATATCCGCGTCAAGACGAACACTGCGATCATTCTCATCACGCACGACCTCGGCGTTGTCGCGGGGCTTGCAAACCGTGTTTGCGTCATGTATGCGGGAAAGATCGTGGAATCCGGCAGCGCGGAAGATATTTTTTATCGCCACAAGCACCCCTATACGTTAGCCCTGCTCAACAGCCTGCCGAAGCCGGATACAGAGCATGATGAGAAGCTCATTTCCATTCCCGGTACACCGCCCGACCTCATCCGCCCGCCTGTCGGCTGCCCGTTTGCGAGCCGCTGCGAGCATGCGATGAGCGTCTGCCAGACCGAGATGCCGGAATATTTCGATGTGGGCGAAGGGCACAAGGCTGCTTGCTGGCTGCTGCACCCGGATTGCCCGAAAAATGTGAAAGGGGATAAGAAAGCATGAATGAGCCGCTTATTTCCCTGAAAAACATAAGCAAACACTTCAAGGTCGCCGCCGGCCGCCTCAAAGCGGTCGATGATGTCAGCTTTGACATCATGAAGGGGGAAACCTTTGGCCTGGTCGGCGAGTCCGGCTGCGGAAAATCCACGCTGGGCCGCGTTGTTATGGGCATCTACAACCCGACGTGCGGCGTGCTGGAATATAACGGCGAGCCAGTTGACATCCATAAAAACAAGGCGCGTTTTGCTTATTCCAAAAAAGCGCAGATCATTTTTCAGGATCCTTACGCTTCTCTCGATCCCCGCATGACGGTCGGCGAGATCATTAAAGAGGGTATGATCATCCACAAAATGTACGACGCAAAGCAGCGCAGTGCACGCGTGGAAGAGTTGCTGGAGCTTGTCGGACTCAATAAGGAGCATGCAAACCGCTTCCCGCACGAATTTTCCGGCGGACAGCGGCAGCGCATCGGCATTGCCCGCGCGCTTGCCATCGAACCGGAATTCATCGTGTGCGACGAGCCGATCTCGGCGCTCGACGTGTCCATTCAGTCGCAGATCATCAATCTTCTCGGCGAGCTGCAGAAGAAGATGGATCTGACCTATTTGTTTATCGCGCACGACCTGAATATTGTCAAATACATCAGCGACCGCATCGGTGTCATGTATCTCGGCCATATTGTCGAGCTCGCGTCGAGCGATGCGCTGTATGCGAACACGCTGCACCCCTATTCCATCGCGCTGCTGTCAGCGGTGCCCATCCCCGACCCGCAAAAGGAAGCGCAGAAGAACCGCATTGTTCTCACCGGCGACGTGCCGAGCCCCATCAACACCCCGCCCGGCTGCCCGTTTGCGAGCCGCTGCCCGCGCGCGTGCGACGCTTGCATGAAGACGCGCCCGGAGCTTCGAGAGGTGGAACCCGGCCATTATGTCGCGTGCCATCTCGTAAAATAGTTATTCGCGAGGCTCCTCCTGTAGGGGGAGCCTTTTTGCGTTTGCCTTCGGCTGAAGGGACGGCTTTTAACTTGCGCACAGAGCGCAAACGCGGTATACTGGCGATATTAGCCTTATTATGTTTATTACGGAGGCACCATGCTCTTTTTACCCGACTGCAGTTTTGACACAGTGGAGCAGCTCACCCCCGCGGTGCTCAAAAAGCTCGGCGTCGGCGCGCTTGTTCTCGACACAGATAACACGCTGACCTTTGACGGCAGCCAGGTATTGTCGCCGTCAGTCGCGGCGTGGCTGCAGGCGCTCGCAGAGAACGGCATCCCCGCGATGATCGTGTCGAACAATGGGGACGCGCGCGTGCGGCCCTTTGCGGAGAAATGCGGCCTGCCGTATATTGCGAAGGCAAAGAAGCCGTTGCGTGATACGCTCGGCACCGTTTGCGCCGTGCTGGGTGCCCCGTCTGTAGCAATCGCCGTTGTCGGTGACCAGCTGTTCACCGACATCGCATATGCCCATGCCTGCGGAATGAAAGCGCTGCGCGTGGAGCCGCTTGGCCCGGATGTGCCGCCCTTTGTGAAGTTCAAACGTATTCTGGAGCGGCCGTTTATGCGTGCCGTGCGAAAGAGAAGGTGGCGTGATGAGTGAACGCGCGAAATTCGGGCCAGCGGGCAATTCCGACAGCTTTGCCGAGCGCGGGTACAGCGGTTATGCGGATATACCGAAATACACAGCTGAAATGGGCCTGGATGTTTTTGAGTATCAGTGCGGGCGCGGTGTGCGCATAAAAACTGCCGCGGCCGCCGAGCTCGGCGCCCTTGCTGCGGCGAGCGGCATCGGCATGTCCGTCCATGCGCCGTATTATATCTCGCTGTCCTCCGTCGAGGAGGAGAAGCGCAAAAATTCGGCGCGCTATCTGCTGGAGAGTGCGGCGGTCGTCGTTCCCATGGGTGGGCGGCGCATCGTGCTGCATTCGGGTTCCTGCGGCAAGCTGCCGCGGGAGCAGGCGCTCGTGCTCGCGCAGCAGACATTGCGGTATTGTCTCGCCGAGCTGGATGCTGCCGGTTTTTCTGACGTGACGCTGTGCCCCGAGACGATGGGAAAGATCAATCAGCTCGGCTCGCTTGACGAGGTGATGGCGCTGTGCTCTCTTGATGAGCGGCTGATCCCCTGCATCGATTTCGGGCATCTCAATGCGCGCACGCACGGCGGGGTTGCCGACAAGGCCGCCTATGCGGCCATACTGGATACCATAGAGAATCGGCTCGGCCACGAGCGGTTGCGGACCTTTCACTCTCATTTCAGCAAGATCGAGTATTCTGAAGGCGGGGAAAAGCGCCACCTGACTTTTGCAGATAGCGTGTTCGGACCGGATCCCCGCCCGCTGCTGGAGCTTGTCGCGGAACGGGAGCTTGCACCTACGTTTATCTGCGAGTCGGACGGTACGCAAGCGGAGGATGCTGCGGCCATGAAAAAAATATATGACAGCCTGCTGGCTTAAAAGAGAAGAGGGAATAGAATGACAAGAATTGATAAACTGAGAGAAAAGCTGCCCGCGCGCTGCGATGCGGCGCTCGTAATGAGCGAATTCAACCGCCAGTATCTGAGCGGCATATCGTCCGACATCGGCTTTGTGCTCGTCACCCGCAAAAGTGCACACCTGATCATCGATTTTCGCTATATCGAAGTCGCGCGCAAAAACAGCACCGGCGTAGAAGTGATCCTCATGGAGGACACCTATCGTCAGCTCGGTGAGCTGCTTGCTCTCGAGGGGATCCGGGAGGTCATGATTGAGGAGCAGACGACGCTCGCCGCGCTCGCGACACTTCAAAAAAAGCTGCCGACTATCGCCTTTTCGGCGGACAAGGCGCTCAGCGGCGCACTTCTCGCGCTGCGCGCCGTCAAGGAACCCATCGAGATCGAGAAGATAAAAGCCGCGCAGAAGATCACTGACGCCGCTTTCGCGGAGATACTCGGCTTCATTGAGCCGGGCATGACCGAGCGGCGCATCGCCGCGGAGCTTGAGTACCGCATGCGCCTTTCGGGCGCGGACGGCGTTGCCTTTCCCACCATCTGCGTGACCGGCAGCAAGACCTCGCTGCCGCACGGTGAGCCGGGGGATAAGGTCGTTCAAAAGGGCGATTTTCTCACGATGGATTTCGGCGCGAAAAAGGACGGCTACTGCTCTGACATGACGCGCACGGTCGCCATCGGCGCGGTGGACGACGCGCAGAAACATGTGTATGAAACGGTGCTGCGCGCGCAGAGCGCATGCATCGAGGGCGCGAAGCCCGGCATGACCGGTGTTGCGCTCGACAAGATCGCGCGCGATATCATTGACGAAGCGGGGTTCAAGGGCTGCTTCGGACATGGCCTCGGCCATTCGCTGGGGCTCGAGATCCACGAGGATCCGCGCGCGTCGGTGCGCAGCGATGACATCCTGCAGGAGAATACGATCATCACGATCGAGCCGGGCGTTTATCTCGAGAACAAATACGGCGTTCGCATCGAAAACATGATCCGCTTTACAAAGGACGGCTGTGAGAACCTGACGAACAGCCCGCGCGAACTGATTCTTCTTTAAAAGCTTGATATAATCCCCCTGTTTATGGTACAATACTTTAGTTAAGTCAGTATAAAAGGAGTACAGGATATATGATTACAGCGGGCGACTTCAGAAACGGCGTCACGTTCGATGACGGCGGCAATGTTTTCCAGATCATCGAATTTCAGCACGTCAAGCCCGGCAAGGGAGCGGCCTTTGTGCGCACCAAAATAAAGAACGTGCTGACGGGCTCCGTTGTTGAGCGGACCTTCAACCCGACGGACAAGTTCGAGAACGCTTATATAGAGCGCCGCACGATGAACTATTCCTACGCGGACGGCGATATGTACTATTTCATGGACAGCGAGACCTATGAGCAGGTGCCCATCGCCTCGAAGGATCTGCCGGACAACTTCAAGTTCGTCAAGGAGAACATGGAGGTCAAAATACTGTCCTACAAGGGCAACGTGTTCGGCATCGAGCCGCCGAACTTCGTGGAGCTGCTCGTCACCGACACGGAGCCGGGGGTCAAGGGCAACACCGCGACCAACACGCTCAAGCCCGCGAAGCTCGAAACAGGCGCGGAGATCCGCGTGCCGCTGTTCATCAACGAGGGCGACATGATCCGCATCGACACCCGCACAGGGGAATATATGGAGAGGGCGTAAAGCCGGGAGGATTTAATTATGGAACTGACCGAAAAGGTTGCATTTCTCAAGGGTCTCATCGAAGGCAGCGATCTCAAGCTCGGCGACAAGGAGCGCAAGATCATGGACGCAATGGTGGAGATCCTCGACGATCTCGCCGGGACGGTGAGCGACGTGGACGACGATCTGTCCGCGCTGTACGACGATGTGGACGACATCTGCTCTGAGCTCGACGACATCGAGGCTGACCTCGACACGCTGTTCGGCGACGAGGATGAGGACGACGGCGAGGACGCCGACGATTTCATGTACGACGTGACCTGTGAAAAGTGCGGCGAGACGATCTGCGTCGACGAGGACACGCTGCTCGCGGGCGACGTCATCTGCCCGAACTGCGGCGAAAAGATCGAGTTTGATCTCGACTGCGACTGCGAAGAGTGCTCCGGCGGCTGCGATTGCGATAAAGAAAAATCCTGACGACGGCAACGGGGCGGACGCGATCGGTCTGCCCCGTTTTTTATAAGCAGACAAAGGAGACGGCCTGATGGGAGAAAAACACGTTTTCCGCGCGTGCGAACCCGCCCGGCAGGACGGCGCGGACACGGCGGCTGTATCGTCACAGGACGTGCACAGCGGGGAATCCCCCGCGGAACAGACTGGCCGCACGGCCGCCGGTCTGTTCGAGGTGTCCGACGCGACCATAAAGGTAAACCGGGCGACCCGCGCGGGCAGGCGCAAGCTGTACGACGTGGAGCGGGAGGTCGGGGGAGAAGACCCCTTTGCGGCGCTTGAGCCGCTGGAGACGGCGCCTCTTGAGCAGGAGGACACACCGGAGCTGCCCGAGGTTGAAAAGACCGCAAGAACAGTCGAAAAAAAGAAAAAGACGGGCGCAGCCCGCAAAAAGACAAAAAAGAAAAAGCCGGGGCTTGCCGGCTGGCTGACAAGCAGCAAAAAAAATCTCGCGCTGGGCATCGGCGCCGGCGCGCTGTGCCTTGCGCTTGCCGCCGGCCTTGTTTTTGTCTGTGCGCGCGCCATACGCAATCAGACCGCCGAGGCGCCGTCGGATACATACGTGGAGACGCTCGACGTCGATCCCGACGCGTACGCGGACGTGCTGCTCGCGAAAACGTCGGACGCGGGCGAAAAGTACCTAAACGAGACGCTGTTCATCGGCGACAGCAACACGGCGCGCCTTTCCATGTACGGCTACCTGACGCTCGACAACGTCATCGGCATCGAGTCGATGGGCGTCGAGGACGTCGTGGGCAGCAAGTGCGTCTATTTCAAGGGCTACGACAACCCCGTCACGATCCCGGAGGCCGTCGCCATGATGAAGCCGCGGCGCATCATCATCAATTTCGGCACGAACGACATCATGACGAACGACGTCGATGAATTTATCGGCGACTATAAAACGGCGCTGGCCGCGATCCAAAAGGCCTACGGCTACAGCGATATCATCATCAGCGCGATCCCGCCGCTGGGCAGCAACCGCAGCAACCAGAAGCTCACGATGGAGATCGTGGACGAATACAACCTCGCGCTGCTGGACTTCGCGAAGGAGAACGGGCTCACCTTCCTCAACATCAGCGAGACGCTCAAGGGCAGCGACGGCTGGATGCGCAGCGACTACGTCATCGAGGACGGCATCCATATGTCGAGGACCGCGCTGGAGGCGCTGCTGCGCTATGTGCGCACCCACAGCCACGTCGTGGACGACGCGCGCCCGAAGCCGCTGGGCGACATCCCCGCGCGCCGCTCGGCCCCCGTGATCGTGACGGACGAGCCGGAGCTCAACACCGGCACCGTCGTCAGCCTCGCGTACGATATGTTCAGCGCGGCGGGCTTCGGCCGCATCACGGACAGCGACGATAAGACGGAAGCCGTGCGGCTGGAGTACGCGATCCCGCTGGAGACGGAGGCGGGCGAGGAGCAGAATGTCGCGGGCTATTTCTACAACTTCGTGCTCAAGCAGACGACCTTCAAGAAGGCGAAGGTGCAGCTGAGCGGCGAAAAGAAGGATACGACCTACAGCTTTTACGCCGTGGTCATCCCGCAATACTGCGAGACGCACACCTACGGCGAGGGGAAGATCACGAAGGAAGCGACCTGCGTGACGGACGGCGTGAAGACCTACACCTGCTCCGTGTGCGGCTACCAAAAGACGGAGCCCATCCCGGCGCTCGGGCACGATTATCTCGAGATCACCGAGTATAAAGAGAATCCGACCTGTACCAAGGAAGGTAAGCACGTCTATGTCTGCCAGCGGGCAAGCTGCACAGACAGCACGGCGGATCATGTAAAGACAGAGGTAATTCCTGCGCTCGGGCACAGTCTGACAGGTGCGGTCACGGTGACGACCGCCGCGACCTGCACAGCAACCGGTACTGGAACGCAGCTTTGTTCCCGCTGCAACCAGACGATCGCAGTCGTGATCCCGATGATCCCGCACAACTACACGTCTGCGGTTACCACCGCGGCGACCTGCACAACGGCCGGCGTGCGGACCTATACCTGCACGGTGTGCGGTGCAACATATACTGAGGCGATCCCCGCGACGGGGCACACATACGTCGGCGGCGTTTGCAGCGCCTGCGGCCAGGCAGACCCCAATTACGTGGCTCCATCTCCGTAAGGACGAAAAGAAAATTGTTTCATAAGAGGAGCCGCCGGCGATAGCCGGA